>PUKM01000121.1 GCA_003552325.1 Natrialbaceae archaeon
ACCCGCGTCGATTGTCACGTGAAGGTGTTGAACGACCGCGTCATCGAGCGTGCACGCCGGGCCGGAATCGACGTCCTCGTGTATGCTCCACACTTCGTCCGTCTGCCGGATATCCGGCGGCGGGCGGCGGCGTATTCCACTGACGCAGTGACTGTGGTCCCGGCGCGGGAGGTCTTTACTGGATCCTGGCGAGACCGCAAACACGTCCTCGCGATTGGCCTCGAGGATCCAGTGCCGGATTTCATTACGCTCGAGGGGGCAATGGCGGAACTCGAGCGCCAGAACGCGGCCGTGCTGGCACCGCATCCAGAATTTGTGAGCGTCTCACTCACCGAGGATGACCTCCGTACGTATGCGGACACCATCGACGCCATCGAGATTTTCAACCCGAAACACCTCCCGACACACAATCGCCGAGCTAGAGCCCTCGCTCGAGACCTCGGGGTCGCCCCGTTCACCTCCTCGTATGCGCATCTCCCCAGTTCCGTCGGCGTGGCGGCTGTCGAATTCGCCGAAGAGATCGATTCGGTATCGTCGCTCACGGCTGCGATACGAGACGATGCACCCCGTCGAGTGACCTACAATAATGGGTTCCGACGATGGAAAACGACGGCTGCAGAGTTGGCCCACCTCGGGTACGAAAACACGTGGCAGAAAATCGATCGGCTGTTGCTGTCAGGCACGGAGCCGACCCATCCGGACCACATCTTCTACGACGGACGGTTCGACGACGTCTCGGTGTACTGATCGCGTGTGTACTGCGGCCCCGGCCGTACTGGTAGTGGTACTGCTGACTTTCCCGAGTCATCGACGCGTCGTGCAGCCACCATTACTCCGACACACGCTGGCGAATCTCCTCGAGCGTCTCGGTCATTCGGTCCCAGTGGCTCCCTTTCCAGAAATGCTGGTGACAGTCCACACAGCGCCAGATCGAACCCGCAAATTCAGCGGGAACGTAGTCCGGCAACTGCTGATCGTCACCGACGCACTCGAGCGAGCCGTTACACCGGCCACAGTATCGAGGAACCGCTGTGGGTGTCAGGTCGATTCCCGCAACGGCTATCGCCTCGAGTTGCCGTTGGGTATCTCGGTGCTCGAGGACGAGCGCATCCGAGACGCTGTGCCCAAGTTCCCTATCTCGCGTAATGAGCGTCCGGTTGTCGGCTTCGACCAGGGCCCGGATCTCGTCGTCGGCCTCCAGTTCTTCATCGGCAGCAAAGACGGTATCGTGACCACAGAGCCGACAGTAGGCGACGATGCCGCCACACATGGTGTCGACGAGGAGGTCCATGACAGTCAGTGGAGGAATGACTCGAGCTCCGCAACGTCCCACGTGTTGATCACGTCTGCGGGCTCGGCCCAGCCACGGCGTGCCGTGTGCACGCCCCAGCGCATGTACTCGAGTGAGGCCGGCCGATGGGCATCGGTGTTGATCGCGATGGTGGCTCCTTCCTCGAGGGCGGCCTGGACGGCACTGCCCCACAGATCGAGTCGGCGAGGGTTGGCATTGATCTCGAGTGCCGTGTCATGTTCGGCGGCTGCCGCGCCAAGGCTTCCGGCGTCGATGGCCAACCCTTCGCGGTCGTTGAGGAGCCGCCCGCTCGGGTGTCCGATGATGTCGATGGCGGGGTTCTCGATGGCGCGGTGAAGTCGTCGTGCCGCTGCTCCGGGGCCCTGATCGAGGGCGCTGTGTGGGGAGGCGACGATCACGTCGAGAGCGTCGATGACGTCGTCCCCGAGATCGATTTCGCCCTTGGCATCGATGTTCGCCTCGATTCCCGTGAACACGGTGAGCGTGTCGTACGTCTCGGCGACATCCCGAACGGCCTCGACCTGCTCGAGGATTTCCTCGTCGGAGAGGCCCATACCGCCGACGACGCCTGGTCCCTCGGCGTGGTCAGCAATTGCGTAGTAGTCGTAGCCAGCAGTGGCCGCGGCGTCGACCATCTCCTGGATGGTGTTGTTGCCGTCAGACCAGTCTGTGTGCGTGTGGAGGTCTCCGCGGATATCCTCGCGGGTAAGCAGGGTGGGGAGGTCTCCCGTCGCCGCGGCGTCGATCTCGCCACGGTCTTCACGGAGTTCGGGTGGGATCCACGGGAGCCCAAGCGATTCGTACATTCCTTCTTCAGTGTCGCCCGCAACGCGCTCACCGACTCGTTGCCCGCTGTCGGGATCTTCCACGTCGCTCACGTCGAACGCTCCGTACTCGTTGAGCTTCATGTCGCGTTCGATCGCGTAGTTTCGCAGCCCGACGTTGTGATCTCGGCTGCCCGTAAAGTACTGGAGAGCGGAACCGAACTCCGAGGGCACGACGACCCGGAGGTCGACACGAACCTCGCCGACTCTGACGCTCGCCTTCGATGGGCCGGACTCGATTTCGTCGTCGACGGAGTCCCACTCGAGGAATGCTTCGATCACCGTATCCCCGCTGTCGGTGCCGACGAGGACGTCAACGTCACCGATCGTTTCTCGCCATCGCCTGATCGAACCCGCGACTTCACACCGCTCGACGGCGTCGACCCCCTCGAGATAGGCCAGGACGTCGTCGGCCAGGGGGCGAGCCTGCCCGAGCAGTTGTCTCTCACCGACGGTTCTGGCGAACTCGATGTTCTCACGGATGTTCTGCTCGGTCTTCGGGCCAAACCCCTTGATCTCCTGAATTCGTGCTGCTTCAGCAGCCTCCTCGAGGTCGTCGAGCGTTTCGACACCGAGTTCGCGATAGAGTTTGCCGACGGTCTTTGGGCCGACACCCTCAACGCGCGTGAGTGCAGCCATATCGACAGGCAGCGCTTCGCGAAGCTCCTCGAGTTCCTCGATCGTGCCAGTGTCGACGTACTCGATGATCTTCGAGCCGATAGCGTCGCCAACGCCCTCGATGTTCTCGATGGCGTCCTCGTTGCCGGCAGCGACTTGCTCAGCGATTGGAACCGGATGAGCCAAGATATTCTCAGCGGCCCGGCGATACGCCCGTGGTTTGTACTCGACGTCGTCAGCCTCGAGTAAGTTAGCGAACTCCTCGAACCGGGCCGCGAGCTCGGCGTTGGTCGCCATCAGCGCCCCCTCCGTGTCGACGCCCCGGTTTCGTTGCCGAGGGCCTTCTGTAAGAACGACATCCAGCGCTTCTTATCCGCCGTCTGTTGGGCGTGTTCTTCGCGCTCGAGATCCGTTGGGCCGAGGTTCTCGAGTGCGTTCAGGGCCCGGTCGATGCCGATAATGGCCCGCACCAGGTCTTCGCCTTCATCGCGGCTGATGTCGCCCTCCTCGATCAGCTGGAGGCGCTGGAGGCGCTCACGCCGGAGATTGCGCTTTGCCTGATCGACACGCTCGCGCTCGCCAGCCGGAACCGTCTGCCTGCGCTTGATCTCGAACACGAACTCCTGGAGGTTGATCGATTCGCCCTGCACCTCGATCGCGTCGGGGATGTCCGCCCCGATCGTCGCCCCCTCACGATTCACGCGCTCGAGCAGCTGTTTTCGCTCGTAGGCTTGCACACCTCTACTGAGGCGGGAGAGGCCAAAAATGCTGGTCTCTCGAGGGACGGCGAAAACCCCAAACCCCATACCATCACACCACATACGGGCCGACAATGGCAACGTGTGACGTGTGTGGGAAAAACGAAAGCTTGCCGTACAACTGTCGGCACTGCGGGGGGACCTACTGCAGCGAGCATCGGTTGCCCGAAAACCACGACTGCCGGGGGTTACACAACTGGAACGATCCGAAGGGCGTGTTCGACAGTGGATTCGACGAGAGCGTGAACACGGGCACGGGGGAATCCGCACGCGCCTCGAGTCTGCGCGAGAAACTCGGGATCGATACGGGCCCGGGTGGTCCGCTGGCGTACTTCCGCGGGAACATGACGTATACGTTTCTCGCGGTGATCTGGATCACCTATCTCGCACAGATTCTCGTTCTCGCGTTCGGTGGACAAGGAGCACACAATAGCCTCTTTACGCTGTCGACGGCGAATCCCGAATACGTCTGGACCTGGGTCACGTCTGTATTCGCCCACTCGCCGGGTAACTTCCTCCACATCGTCTTCAACAGCATCGTGATCTTCTTCTTTGGCCCGCTGGTCGAGCGCTACGTCGGCTCGAAGAAGTTCGCGCTCTTGTTCATTATCAGCGGCGTACTCGCCGGTCTCGGCCAAATCGGGATCTCGGCGTATCAGGGCGTTCCATCGAACGTGCTCGGTGCGAGTGGAGCCGCCCTCGCGATCATGGGCGTGCTCACCATCTTGAACCCCAACCTGAAGGTCTACCTCTATTTCATCCTCCCCGTGCCTATCTGGATTCTCGCGGCCGGGACGGCACTGCTCAGTGTCGCCTTCATCGGCGGCGGCGCTGCAGGCGGTGGTGGGATCGCCCACGCCGCTCACCTGGTCGGCCTCGTCGCTGGCCTCGCCTACGGCGAATACGTCAAACGGACCCAGAACATCCGAACGCCGAATCAGTTCCAGCTCGGCGGTGGTGGCCCAGGCGGACCAGGTGGGCCCGGCGGGCCTGGCGGACCGGGCCGCGGCCGATTCTAACGGTCCATACAACTCTCGGTTTTGCCGACCGCGCACTATCGAAAACCTACGAGACAGCCACCAGTACCCACACATGCCATCAATTGTCAACCCACAGTACCGTCCCGATCCATCGCTCACTCGAGCGGCAATGGAAACACTTCAGGAACAACTGGCAGCCGAGGCTCGATTCGAGGATGCCGTCGAGTTTCCGACGCCGTCGACGGCGACACCCACTCCGCTCGAGGCAGCCACGCAGTCCACCGAGGACCAGCCACTCGTCGCTGGTGTCGACCAGTCCTTTCTGCTCGACCGTGAGCCACACCGTGCGCTGAGTGCGATCGTCGTCATGCGTGGAA
>PUKM01000239.1 GCA_003552325.1 Natrialbaceae archaeon
AACATCTGGCGCATCATCGGATGCATTTCCATCAGCTGCTCCTCGGCGATCTCTTCGTACAGTTTGTACGTAATCGAGACCGCGAGCAGCAGGCCCGTCCCGTCGACGTTACCGATGGTACCGAGCATGTTTGCCCACACCGCGAGCAGGCCGACGAGCGCCCCACCGATGACCGTCACCTGCGGGATGTATCGTTCCATGACCTTCTCGACGACACCGGCGTTCTGTCGGAAGCCAGGAATCTGCATCCCGGAGTTCTGGATCTGTCGGGCCGTGGCCTCTGGGCCCATGTTGGTGGTTTCGACCCAGAAGATGGCGAAGATCGCCCCGCCGATCACCATGAACGTCAGGTCCACGGAGATACGGGCCATGATCTGCCATACTTCCGGATTCCCGGCGACCTCCCCGGTCCACCACATCCAGTCCGCCGGAGAGTAGATCGGAGCGGTGTAGTAGAAGAACCCGCCAACGGGTTCACCACCCGCGTAGTCTCCAAGCCATGTCGGCATATCCGGCCACTGGCTGTTCAGGATCTGTCCCATGAACTGGATGTTCGCCTGCACGGCACGAACGAGAATCATGGGCAGGACGCTCGCGTAGATGAGCTTGACGGGGAACCGTCCTCGAGCACCTTTCACTCGAGCGTGGCTCAGCGGAATCTCGACGCGGACGGACTCCGCGTAGACGACGATCCCGAAGATGAGCAACGTGGTGATGAGCCCAAGGAGTTGGCCCCCACCGTCAGCGATGAAGAGGGTGTCGAGACCCTCGCGGCTGAGCCAGGATCCGGATGGCCCAACGTCACCGACGATGATCTGATACCAGCTGTAGAAGAACCCTTCGTCGCTCAGCGACAGGAATCCACCGACCAGCATCTGGCTCACGCCGGCGATAATGAACAGGCCGACACCGCTGCCGACCCCCCATTTGCTGACGACCTCGTCCATATAGAGGATGAGGACGCCGCCGACGAAGATCTGGAAGAACATGAGGAGCTCAATCTGGGTTCCCTGAAGCATGAATCCGCCAAGCTCGAGGGCTGGCGCTGCTGGAAGGAAACCGCCTGCGAACACCATTGGGGCGGCCGTCAGCGCGGTCATGATGATGACCAACAGCTTCTGGAGGCCCTGGTAGAGGACCTGGTCACGCGGATCGTTCGTATCGAGGCCGAGCAGGTTCGCCCCACCGAGCAGCTGTAAGACAATGCTGGCGGTGACGATGGGCCCAATCCCGACCTGTAAGAGCGAGCCGTGCTCACCGGCCAGGATCGTCCGGAACTGGCCGAATAAGTCCTCACCACCCTCCGGGGCGATCCCCAGAATGGTGATATTCGTCAGGAAGAAATACAACACGAGGATACCGGCCGTCCAGCCCAGCTTCTGCTTGAAGGGGACGTGCCCCTCCGGGCGACGGACGGTGGGCATCCGCGTCAAAACCGGTTCGGCGGTTTCCTTCCATCCCATGGTTAGTTCTCAGTGTCTGTTTCGGCGTCGTCGGCTTCCGTCGTCTCCTCAGCCTGTCCGCGCTCGGAGACGATTGCTTCCCCGCCGGCAGCCTCGAGCTTCGCTGTTGCCGTCTCGCTGAAGGCGTCAGCCGTCACCTCGAGGGTGTTGCGGACCTGACCGGTGCCGAGGACCTTGACGACATCGACCTCGTGGCCGTCGTCGACGACATCGCGTGCGTCGATCGCGTAGCCATCGTCGGTTTCTTCGGCGTCGCCCTCGGCTGCGTAGAGGATCGCGTCCTCGTCGAGGGTCTTGACGTCGATTTCGGCAACCGTCGGACGAGCGCCCTGGGGTCGTTTGAAGCCGTGTTTCTTTCGCTGTTCGTAGTTGTGGAACTCGTGTTTGTCGCGCCCGGCTTTCCCACGGCCACCTCGGTGGCCCGCACCACGGCGGTTCTTGTGCGTACCGCCGCCGTGCGTCCGCGAGCCGCGCTGACGTCGTTTCTTACTCGTCATAGTTATCGCATTGACGTTAGGAGGTCGTTGATTTCCTCCGTTGTATGTTTTCCGAGTTGGCCGCCATCCGTCGCGGGGTGTTTGATCCCCTTGTGGCCACCGCGTGGTGGGTGCAGACGGAGCGTTGGTGACAGCCCCTGCTCGCGAAGCGTCGTCTCCTCAGCGAGGAGTGCGTCTGCAAGCGCGGCGAAGTCATCGTACTCGGTGTGTTCGGCGATCCAGTCCTCGTCGACGTCTGACTGGCGGCCCTCGAGTGGCTCTGCCCGTTTGGCGAGCACGCCTTCAAGGACGTCGGCGTCGGGTTCACCCCAGGCAACGAAATCGTTGACCTTGGTGATCATCCCGCGGTAGGCGTCGGTGTCGGGGACGATCGTGAGGTGGTTCGTCGAGTGAAGGTTGAGCATCGACAGCGTGTCGTCGACACTCGTGTGGCGGTTGACCTCACCACGGAGTTGGACGATAGCGTTGGCCGTCATCGTTCAGCCACCTCCCGAGGGATCCGCGACTGCGAGGCGTTCTCCAGTGCGTTGTAGGTCGCTTTCGCCAGGTTGACTGTCGTTCGAGTGTTGCCGTGGCTCTTCGTCCAGGCGTTCTCGATACCGGCGAGCTCGAGGACGGCACGAACGGTGTCGCTCGCGGCCAGTCCGAGCCCTTCGGGTGCCGGGATCAGCGTGACCTCGACGGAGCCGGCTTTGCCGGTCGTCTGTCGGGTCAATGAGTGGGGTCGGTCCGAACGATCCTCCCACGACCCAGAGCCACGGGGGACCTGGATCAGGTTCAGTTTGGCGATACCGATCGCCTTCTGGATCGCGGCACCTACCTGGTCTTCACGGCCTTCGGCGTAGCCGACGAAGCCGTCGCGGTTGCCGACCGCACAGACACACCGGAACTTCACCCGGCGGCCGGAGTCGGTCATCCGCTGGACCATGTTGATGTCGAGTACTTCGTCGTCCAGTCCGGGGAGGAGCTGATCGACGATTTCCGGTTCCTTCAGTGGGAGCCCGGAGTTGAGAGCGTCCTCCATCGTATCGATTTCGCCCTCCTGGACGAGCTTCCCGAGTCGGGTGACGGGTTGCCACCCGTCGTCGTAGTCGTTTGCGCTCATTTGAGGATCGCCTCTCGTGTTTCGTCGAAGTGTTCTGGCAGGTCGGTCGCGTCGAAGTCGCCGCTGTACAGCGGCTCATCGAGCTGTTCAGCATACTCGGCGATGTGCTCGCCGCGCGTGCGCGACCAGTCTGCGAGGACGCTGTCGTTGTGTGGAATCTCGAGGCCCGCGTCGATCGCGCCCTCTTGAATCGCGAACACTTTGCTTCCGGGCGTCGCCTTGTTGAGGCCGATATCGAGAACGGCCTCGTCGACGCCGGCGTCGATCGCTCGCTGTCCGGCCAGCAGGCCGGTCAGGTACGCCGCCGAGAGGTTACTCGTCGGGGCGTCCCATCCGTACTCCTCGAGATCGCTCGAGTGGGCACTTGCGAGGGTTTCATCACCCTGAGGGCCGGGCGTAATCAGCTGCGCCGTGGCGTGTTTGTTGCTCAGGCGAGCAACGAGGCGGGGTTTCCCCGATTTCAGCAGGCGCAACCTCTGATGGTAATCCGTCCGGACCTCACGGCGACGCCGCATCGGCACTTTGTATCGTGGTCCTGTCGCCATTATTGGTCACCGTAGTTGTCGTCAATGTAGTTCAACAGATACCGCACGCTGCGGAACTCGCCACCGCCCGCTTTGCGGTAGAGCTCACGATATTGAGCCGGCGTCAGCTCGCCTTTGTCGCGGAGTTCCCGGAGCGTCCGGCGCTGTGCGCGAATCTGTTTGGTCCACTGTGCTTTCTCGTTCTGGCGGGCGCCCTTCTTGCCCTTGCGTTTCCCTGGCCCCTTCTTGTGGCCGTAGGCACGCTTTTTGTTCCGTTCGCGGGCCCGACCGCGGGAGTTGCCGCGGGCGTTTTTGGCACGAATCGTGCCATCGTCGACGAGTTCACGAATCTCTTCGCGCGTGATCGCCGAGGCGATGTCACCCTGTGCTTCGGGGTCGAGCCAGATACGGTTCTCACCGACGTCGAGGATGTCGGCTGCGAGTCGTTTCTGTGCGCTCAGATCAGTCATTGGTCGTCCACCTCGACTTCGACGTAGGTGGGATTGAGTACGCGAATCTCGGCGTCCTCAGCCAGCTCCTCGATGCGCTCGCGTTTGCGGGCACCGACGGAGCTGGCGATGCGGACAGCCTGGGTGTCGCCGTCGACACCCTCGAGGTCACCTGGGTTCTCGACGTACACCTCGTCGAAGCCACTCGGGTGTTTGCCACGGATGGCTTCGGGGGTTCGGTAGCCAGCCTGGACCTTCGGGCCCTTGCCTTTGATACCGATCCGCTGTTTGGAGAGGCCACCACGTGGGCGTCGCCAGGATTCCGGCGTCCGCTTTTTCTTGTGGTAGTCCTGTCGGTTGAACTGCGGTTTGCCCTCGGCGCTTCGCCGACCGAGCAACCGTGCTTCCTCGTCGCTGAGGTCCGGCGTCTTCTCGGTCAGGCCGCGGGGTTGCAGTTCCGTTTCGACGTCTTCATCTTCGGGTTCTGGCTCGACGTCCTCGTCCTCGATTTCGGCGTCAGTCTCTTCGGAGACTTCGAGGTCGCCGACGTCGGCTTTGATACGGGCCGCGAGTGCGTTCCCGATTCCGTCGGCCTCGGCCAGGTCGTCCTGGCTGGCCTCTTTGACGTCATCGATGGTTTCGAAGCCAGCGTCACGGAGTGCGTCCGCCTTGCTGGCACCGACACCACTGATGTCCTCGAGGTCCTGTGGGCCGTCGTCTTCGGCTTCTTCCTCCGCCTCAGTTTCGTCTTCAGCTTCGGATTCTTCCTCGAGTTCTTCCTCGGCCTCGAGTTCCGTCTCTTCGTCTTCGCGTGCGTCTCCGTCGGTCTCGTGTTCCTCGTCAGCCATCGATCAGGCACCTCCTTTCTGTGGCTTCTGGGTGATGTAGACACCGTCCTGGAAGACACGCGTGTCCTTACCTTTCACCTTGGTGAGCTGTTCGATGTCCGCGGCGGTCTGGCCGACGTGCTCTTTGTTCGGGCCGGAGAGCGTCAGCGACTCGCCGTCGACGGACACCTGCGTGTCACCGTGGATAGTCGTTCGTCGCGGTGCTTTCTCGCCGAGGAAGTTCTCGATGACGACCTCATCGCCGTCCACACGGACCTGCATCGGGAAGTGAGAGTAGAAGACTTCCATCTCGTACTCCCAGCCCTCGGTCACGCCGTGGAATGCGTTGGTGATGTGGCTCTCGAAGGTCCCGATCGTCGCGTTCGTTTTCGCGTTCTCGGTATCGCTTTCGATGACCACCTGATCGCCGTCAACGTCGACGGAGACGTCCGGGTACCAGAGGCGGCGGGTAACGCTGCCGTCTGGGCCCTCGACCGTCACGTCGAGATGATCGACCTCGACCGTTATTTCGTCGGGGATGTCCAGTTCAATTCGCATGATTAGTAGACGTATGCGATCACCTGGCCCCCAATCCCTCGCTCTCGAGCCTCGTAGTGGCTCATGATTCCCTCACTCGTCGTCACGACGAGTGCGCCGAAGTCTCGAGCCGGGAGGAATCGTTTCTCCCATTTCTCGAACTCGTCGGCGCCGACGGAATAGCGTGGCTTGACGGGGCCGCACTTGTTGATCGCTCCTTTCAATTCGACATCGAACGTCCCGGCTTTGCCGTCTTCGACGAATTCGAAGCCAGCGATGTACCCGCGGTCGTAAAAGACCTCGAGTACGCTTCCGATGACGTTCGAGGCGGGCGCTACCTCGTGGCTCAGATGGCCGACACTCTCGGCATTGTCGATGCCCGAGAGTGCGTTGCTGAGTGGATCGTTTCCGGTCATTTGTACTTCTTGAATCCCATGTCGCGGGCGATCTCGCGGAAGCACTGTCGACAGAGGTTGATGTCGTACTTCCCGACGAGACCCTGCTTGCGGCCACAGCGCTGGCAGGCCACTTCCTGGCCCGTTCGCTTGGCGGCGTGCTCGCCCGTCTGTTCGTTATCGCGTTGGCTTTCACTCATCGTCTGCCTCCTCGACGCTCACGTCGTAGGCCGATTCGAGGTACGCGATAGCGTCCTCGGGTGTGAGTCGGTGATTCGACGGAATCGTCTGGGTTGCTTTGGCTCGTTTCGTGACGCGGTAGCCAGGTCGGACCAGGTTGACGGTGACGTCGAGTCCATAGATCCCGATCGTGGGGTCGTACTCCTGGCTTGGGAACTCGGTGTGTTCGGCGACGCCGAAACTGAAGTTCCCGGTCTGGTCGAACTGTGACGCGCTGAGGTCTGCGAGCGGCAGTGCGGTCTCGAGGAACGACTCGGCCTGGTCACTACGGAGGGTGACTTTGGTGCCGATGGGGTCGCCCTGCCGGATACCGAACTCGGGTTCGGTCGCCTTGGCGAGGGTCCGGACGCTCTGTTGCCCGGTAATCTCCTCGATGATGTCCTCGGCACGGCCGAGGTCACGGCCACCGCGGCCGACGCCCATGTGGACGACGACTTTTTCGACGCGGGGCTCACGCATTTCGTGGAACTCGGTGTCGCTTGCTTCGCTCATTCGTCATCACCGTCCTCGTCGACGAAGTTCTCGTCGATGACGACGACGTACTCTTCGACGGTTTCGAAGGTTCCGTCGTCCGTTTCGATCGTGACGATGTTCGAGCCACTCCCGAAGGTCACGTCGATGGCGGTAAGCTCACCGATTTTCCCACCGTGGTTCCCGCTGACGGCGGTCACGAGTGCGCCCTCTTCGTACGGGAAGTGGGCGACGATGGACTTGTCCTCGTTGTCGACGACGATCGAGTCTTTGGTGCTGTACTCGTCGCCGTCAACGGTGACGTTCGTCCCGTCGTGCAGTGTCAACTGCGTCTCGCCGCCGGCGACCTGTTGCTTGCCGACGACGCGGCCGAGACGGCTGTCTGCGGCATCGGCGTCGATTTCGGTCAGCGACAGGCGTCCACCCTCGTCGGGGAAGACACGGTAGTACTCATCCCGCCCGGGGAACGCGACGATGTCGAAGATACCGATCGGACGTTTCTCGTCGTTGATCGGATCGCCGTTCACCAAGATTGCGTCCTGGGAGAGCGCGTACCGGGCTTCTTTCTTCGAGTCGACGTAGCCGAGCACGTCCCGCAGGATGATGACGAGCGGGACCCCGTCTTCGCCGTGTGGGCCGGCGCGCGCTTTGACGGTAAAGACGTCAGTTTTGCGCTCGATCGGCCACGATTTCGGTACCGAGAGTCGTTTCTGATGGTTGCTCATTCGCTATCACCTTCGTCGTCCCCTTCGAGACGTGCCTGCCGTCGGTCGTCCGAGAGGTCGAGGTCGATAATCCGGACGTTCGAGGTGTCGAGCGGCCGAGCGACTTCTTCGCCATCTGCGGTTTCGACCGTCACGTCTTCGACGTGAATCACGGCCTCGTCGAGGCGCACACGGAGGACTTCGCCTTCTTCGCCGGCAAAGTCTCCGCGCATGACCTCGACACGGTCGCCGGTGTTGACGCGCGTGCGCCGAACACCGTACTCCTCACGGAGGTCTTCGGACAGCGTCGCTCGAACCTGCTTGTGCCGCTGGTGAAGCGGTGCACGTTCGGTCTGGGTTCGCTGTTTGCGTGGTTGCTTACTCATATTATACGATCATCGTCGCCGTGCTGGCGATTGCCCCAAAGCGTTCTGCGACCTCGCGGGCGATTGGGCCCTTGATCTCAGTGCCTCGTGGCTCTTCGTTCTCGTCGATGATGACGGCCGCGTTGTCCTCGAATTTGAGGCGCGTCCCGTCCGGGCGACGAATCGACTGTCGCTGGCGAACGATGACGGCCTCGAGGACCTGTCGGCGCATCTCCGGCGTCCCCTTCGTCACGGAAACCGTGACTTTGTCACCGAGACCCGCCTTTGGCTGGCGGTTCTTGGTGCCGTGGTAGCCGGCAACGCTGATGACTTTGAGTTCTCGTGCGCCCGTGTTGTCCGCACACGTGACGAGCGAGCCCTTGAGGAGGCCCTGCGTGACGTCGGCTTTCATCGCCTCCATCAGGCATCACCTTCTGTGTCACCGACGATGTCTTCGGTCGACAACTGTGGGTCGTGTTCGTCCTCGAGCGTCAGCTCGGCGATATCGACGTCAGTTGCTTCCTGGGTTACTTCGACGACCACGTGCGATTTCGTCTTCGACAGTGGTCGGGTCTCTGCGATTTTGACCGTATCGCCAACCGAGAGCGGCTCGAGCACGCCCGGCACGTGTGCCGGAATGCGCGAGCGACGTTTCATTTGACGGTCGTACTTGGGGACCGTCACGTCGTACTCTCGCTCGACGACTACGGTCTTGTCCATGTCCGTCGAGACGACGGTTCCGACGAGGATCTGTCCTCGTACCGGAAGCTCGCCGTAGAACGGACACTTCTCGTAGTCGTATTCCTCCGGGTTTTCTGGTTCCGGAGGGGTGTCTACATCTAGTCCTATTGCCATGGTGAGTCACCTTTCGTTTCGGTGCGTCGGGCGGGTCGTGAGAGCAATCGCGAGCCATCGACCGTAACGTAGGCTACATCCTCGCCAGCGGCGTGTGTGGAGACACGGCAACCGGCGGTGTCGCCGGTTCGGTCCGACGCCTCACTCGAGGCGCCGGGGTGGGTGTTGGCCAGTTTGGATGTAGTCCCCAGCGACTTCTCGTCGCCGGCGGCGTCATCTGTGATCGCGAATTCGAATACCGAGCCCGATTTTGGCACCGTCTTCACCCGACCATCACCACGAACGGCTATCGACAGCGTCTTGGCTGTCTCGAGGACGACGCGGCCCTCGATTCCAACCCGTCCTGAGTCGTCGCTGTCGACGACCCTGACGGGGAGGCCATTGAGTTCGTGTCTTGGGAGTGTTTCGGGTGTCAGTGCCATTGGTTCCTTATTCGTCGTCGTTGTCGAGATCGCCTTCCTCGCGCTGCACGGTTTTCACTCGTGCAATCGTCCGCTTGAGCTCGCCGATTTCGCCCGGGTTCTCCGGGGCACCACCGGCGGCCAGGACGGCGTTGTTGTTGAGCAACTCCGTCTCGAGGTCCTCGAGTTCGGCCTGTCGTTCTGCTGGCGTCATGTCACGGATCTCTTCGACGTGCAAAATCGCCATCAGTCCTCACCTCCCTCGGAGTCGTCCTCGGCTTCCATCTCTGCGACGAGGTCTTCGGCTTCGGCTTCGATCTCCTCGTCGAGTTCGTCGAGGTCTTCCTCGTCTTCATCATCGTCATCGACAGCTGCCTCGGACGGACCAGCATCGGTTGCCTCCTCGTCAGGGACTTCCGCTTCGATGACTTCTTCGACGACCTCTTCGTCGATTTCGGGCTCGGCGTCGTCAGTGACAGACGCCGGTTCCTCGCCCGCTTCGTCTACATCCGCTTCGGCTTCGGCCTCGAGATCCTCCTCGGGTTCACCCTCGAGCAGTTCCTCGACGCCAGCGGCCTCGTTTGCCTCGACGGCATCCGGGACGACCTCTGCGGGATCCATGTCCTCGTGGATACGGAAGTCGTCGGGGAGTTCCGCTCCCGGTGGGATGATCTTGACCGTCACACCGATGGTGCCGAGTTTCATGACGGCAACGCCCTGTCCGGTGTCGACGATTTCCTCTGCGGGTTCTCCGTTGTGCTTGATGTAGCCACGGTTGAACTTCTCGACACGCGACCGGGCACCGGTGACCTTCCCGGCGAGGACGATCTCGGCACCGAGGGCGCCGGCGTCCATGATCCGATCGATGGTCGTGTGACCCGCTTTCCGGAAGTACCAGCCACGCTCGAGCGCGTTGGCCAGTCGGTCCGCGACGATCCGTGCGTTCAGGTCGGGTTCGTCGACCTCTTGGACGTCGATCTGTGGATCATCGAGGTTGAACTTCTCCTCGAGTGCCGTCGTGACCTTCCGAATGTTCTCACCGCCTTTGCCGATGACCATCCCTGGCTTTTCGGCCTTGAGAACGATCTGGGTGCCCATCGGCGTCTTGGCGACGTCCATACCACCGTAGCCTGCGCGACCGAGTTCTTCCGCGAAGAACTCGTCAATCTGTGACCGCTGCAGGCCGTTTCTGATGAATTCGTGTTCGTCTGCCATTAGTTGTCACCCTCCTCGTCGGCGCCGTCTTCGGTCTGTGCGACCACGATTTCGACGTCGACCTGTGGGGTATTCCACGCGGACGCACGGCCCATCGCTCGGGGCTTGCGGCCGATTGCCTCGCCAACTTTGTGCGCGGCACAATGGGCGATCTCCATCGATCCGCCGTCGAATCCCTGGTGCTCGGCGTTCGCCGCAACGTTCTCGAGCAACTCGAGGAACGCCTTGCTCGCCTTCTCTGGGTAGCGACCGGCGTCCCAGCCGTCGATATCGGAACGGTGGCCAACACCGGAGTTGTGCGAGCGGAACGGGACCGAGCGCTCGCCGTCGATGACTGCCTCGAGGTACTCGACGGCATCGTCGACGGTTCGACCCTTGATCTCGCGGGCGATCTCTTTGCTGTGCTTGTGGCTCATGTGACGCTCCCGAAGCATCGCTTTCGCGGTCGTTTCGGGGTCGGCGTCGACTGAGTAGTTGATTCCCATGCGATGATCACTTGAGTGGGACGAATTTCGACGAACGGGTCGCCCCGATACCGGCCTGTCCGTGGGTCACGGAGTTCCGGGTGAGCTGGAACTCACCGAGGTAATGACCGATCATTTCGGGTTCGACGCGTACGCGCTCGAACTCCTGTCCGTTGTAGACGGCGAACGTCAGGCCAACGAACTCTGGGATGATCGGCATGTTCCGGAGGTGCGTCCGGATCGGCGAGTTAGCCGTCTCCTGTTCGTCTTTCTCACGGGCTTTCTCGAGCAGTTTCTCCTGCTCGACAGACAGCCCGCGTACGATACTTCGGCGCTGACGTGCCGGCAGCAAGTCAGCAACCTCCTCGAGCTCCAGATCCTGAAGCTCCTCGAGCGTGTGACCGCGGTAGGTGAACTCCTCACCCTCGCGGCCGGTGCGGTATTCCGAACTCATTTATTTCCACCTCGACCGGTGCGTCGAGAGGCGATGTCACCGACTTTCCGTCCCGGCGGGGCGTCCTTGGAGACGGATTTTGGGCGACCGGGGTGTTGACGGCCACCGCCACCGAACGGGTGGTCGACGGCGTTCATCGCGACCCCACGAACGCGCGGCCACTTGATCCCGCGGGCGCGCATCTTGTGGTATTTCTTTCCTGCCTTGACGAACGGCTTCTCCGTGCGGCCGCCACCGGCGACGACGCCGATGGTAGCACGACACTGTGGGTCGAGCCGTTTGACTTCGCCACTTGGCAACTGGACGACCGCGGCGTTGCGGTCGTGGGTGATCAGGTCTGCGTTGACACCCGAGGCACGGGCGAACTTGCCGCCGTCGCCTGGCTTTGCCTCGACGTTACAGACGGGGATCCCTTCGGGAATCTCCGCGAGTGGGAGGGTGTTCCCGGCTTTGATTTCGGCACTGACACCGACCTGGATCTCCTCGCCGACAGCGACGCCCTCGGGAACGAGGATCAGTCGCTGGTCGCCGTCTTCGAACTCGACAGCCGCAATGGGTGCCGAGCGAGCCGGGTCGTGTTCGATGCTGACCACTTCACCCGAGATGACGTCGCTGTCTTCGGCTTTGCGGTGGTCGAGCTTTGCCTTGTATCGGTGCGATGGGGCACGGAACGTCGGGGAACCGCGACCACGTCGCTGTCCAAAGATTCGGCGTCCCATTTAGAACACCCCGATTCTCGAGGCGACTTCCTGGGCATCGTCGTCCTCGCCCAGGGTCACCGTTGCTTTCTTTTTGCCCGTCATCGTGATCTGTGTGTTGACGCTCGCGACCTCGACGTCGAAGCGGTCTTCGACTTCGTCGCGAATCTCCGGTTTACTGGCGTCGACGTTCACGAGGAACTGGAGCTTGTTTTCGAAGTCCATGTCGTTCATGGCTTTCTCGGTCACGAGTGGGTGCTCGATGATGGAACTCATCGGTCGGCCACCTCCTCGAGGGCGCTCTCAGTCCAGATCGTCAGTCGGCCGGGCTGGGTGCCCGGCGCGAGGTCCTCGGCGTTGACGTCGCTCGCAGTTGCCACGTCGGCACCAGCGAGGTTGCGGGCGGCACGCGATGGGCCGCTCTCGCTCGAGGTCACGAAGAGGATCGATTTGGGCGTCTTGCGTTTTCGGCCGCGCAGTTTGCCCTGCCCGGCGCGGATGCTTCGACCCTCGTCGGCACGTTCGATATCGGCGTCGACACCGACGGCCTCGAGGAAGGAGACGACCTCCTTCGTCTTCACGAGGTCTTCGAACTCGTCACTGACGACCAGTGGGAGTTCGGTGTCCTCGTCGAAGGCGTGACCGCGTTCGGCGACGAGTTCTGCGTCCGTCGTCGCGGCGATCGCACTTCGCGTGGCCAGTTTACGCTCTTTCTTGTTGATCGATTCGCCCTGTTCTTTCTCGGCCTTTGGCGGGTGGGCCTTGCGCCCTTTGACCGTCTGTGGAACGCGTCGGCCGCGTCCGTTCTGACGGGGGACGTGTGCCATCCCGCGACCGCTCCCGAACGATTCGGCGGGCGTTCGCATCCCGGCGAATTCGTCGGCGCCGTAGGCCTGTTTCCGGTTTGCCTGGGACGCGCGTACGGCTCGAGCGATGAGATCCGGGCGGTAGCTGGTCTCGAAGACCGCCGGGAGCTCGACCTCGCCCGCGTCGTCGCCGTCCAGGTTTCGTACTGTTGCGTGCATACTGTATCAGCCCTGGTTGGATGCGGTGGAGACGTAGCGCACCTCGGGATCGAGACGCGGCTGGTCTCCGGGTCGGATCGCCGGGCGGAAACGCACGAGGCGTTTGTTCGGCCCGGGCAACGAGCCTTTGATCAACGCGTGCGGGCCGTCGACTTCGCCGTAGTTGACGAAGCCGCCGTCGACCGACGCGTCGTCGCCGTCGCCGATATCGACGAGGCGCTTGTTCAGTTCCGTCCGCTGGTGGTAGCCGGTCTGGCCCTGTTGTGGGACCGTCGACCGAACCCGCGAGGGGTTCCACGGACCGAGGTTCCCGATACGGCGGCGCCATCCCTGCCGGGCGTGTTTGCCCTTGCGCTTCTGGACGCCCCATCGTTTGACGGGACCCTGGGTTCCTTTCCCTTTCGTGACGCCGCTTGCGTCGACGTACTCGCCGGCACGGAACACGTCGTTCATGACGTGCTCGCCGCCGTCCTCGAGTAACTCGAGTGCAAACTCGACGCGTTCGGCGACGGAGCCGCCGCCGACACGCGTTTCCATCACGTCGGGTTTCTTTTTGGGGACCGAGGGGACGCTGCCGGGAACGGTGTGGGTAATGACCCGCACGTCGTCGACGCGGCCGTCCTCGAGGAGGGCATGAAGCTCCTCCTCGGCGGCGTCAGCGTCGTACTCGTCGCCGGGGACGTCGAGGACACGGTCGAGTTCGTCGACGAACTCGGTGGTCCAGACCTCGGTGATCGGTTGCTGTCCATACGGTGTGTGTTCGTACGCACGCAGGGCGACGGCGCGCATTGGCGGCGTCTCCACGATGGTAACGGGAACGGTCTGTTCCATTCCCTCGGTCGGCGAGTTTGCGGTATCGTCGACCATTACCACGTGGGTCATGCCGGCTTTGTAGCCCGCGAAGCCCTGGAGCGATGGCTGTCCGTCGTCGTCCGGCCACGAGGAGAATCGAGGGACCTCGCTGGTCGCCCGTTTCCGTGGGCCGAACCCGAGTGAGCCTTTGCGTGGTGCATTAGGTTGTGGCATTCTATCACGCTCTCAGTGAGAGGGGAGCGAGCGTGGCGAACAGTGCTTCTTCCGTTCGCACGACGTCGCTTCCCTGATGCGGAACCGTATTGAGCCAGAGGTCGAACCCCGTTTCCGTTCGCAGATCGCTGGGTTCGACGTTTGCGTCGGCCTCGACACCGTAGGCGGCCTCGATAGCCTCCCGGTCGATTTCGAGGATTTCCGGCAGCCCTCGTTCGGGGGCACCGAAGGCGACGGTCATCCCGTCCCGTTCGATGTCCCCGGCTAGCGTCTCGAGCCGTCCCACGGTGAGCGGATCACCGTAGCGAGAAGCGGCGATACGAACGCCAGCGTCCTCACGGCCGAGTGCTGCCGAGAGGTCCGTCCGCTCGACGGTAAATCCCGGTGGGGATTCGTCGACGAGTTTCGCCCGGACCGGTCGTCGCGAAGAGATCCTGACGGTCACGCGCTCGCCCTCAGCGACCTCCATTCCGGGAGGTGTGTTGAGAGCGATTGGGTGTTGCAAGCCGCAATTGACCCGGACGCGCCCTTCAGGTCCGACCTCGGTCACGATTCCTTGTCTTGACGACCCCGAACCGTCCGATTCGGAGCCGGTCTGTGACGGGGCACGGAGCGGCGGTAAGACGCCCACGGCCTCCAGTTCGTTCCGTTTGCCCCATGCCTCCTTTCGAAGGTACGGTGGCGTTGCGGCGTACCGCAATACGGTTTCGACGAACCCATCGCCAAATCGACCGGTCTCGCCTTCCCCGTCGGGGTAGACGATCAGGCGGTCGACCCGGAAAATCATCGCCGCGCGGGCGATGTACCCGAGTTTGCGAGTTGCCTCGCGTTTGTCCTCGGCTTCCCGGCTGAGTGACGACGGCACGAGTACGCTTGTGGTCATACCGCGACTTCGGCGCCTCGTCACTAGACTGTAGCGCTTTGTTACCAACAAGGTGGTAAAAGGATGCCGGATTGGATTCCCGGCTGTGAGGCGTTCACAGGGCTCGAAACGTGGTAATCCGACACACAGTCACTCGAGCGGGACTCACATGCTGTCAATACACTTGAAACGAGAGATAGCATCCGGTGCTCGTGTCGGAGAGTGGGTGTCGGTGATGAAAGACCAGCCACTGCAAGGCTGGAATTGAAGCGGTGGATGGAGGCTCGAGCGGAATTGGCAGAAACCGTGGGCGGGCGTATGTTTCATCGTGTCGGAGGCGGCCCGATTCGCAACCCTTATACATACCTCGGGGTGTACGTTTAGTTGTAACCGGGCGCTGGTAGTGTAGTGGTATCACGTGACCTTGCCATGGTCACAACCTGGGTTCAAATCCCAGCCAGCGCACTCACAGTCCTTCTCCGCTTGGTTTTCCGGGTTTCCTGATGAAACCCAACCATGCCGTTCAAAGCTTACAACGTGGGTACTCGAACACTATCGCCGTACCGTCTAGCGATTATAAAAGCTGTCACGGTTACTAGACGTACAGAGACCGATTCCACACCCCTTAGTTTGGGATCGGAGGTGAACCCCCCGTGACAACACACCCCTCGAAAAACGGCGAGTTAGATGGTATCACACTGGTTCCAGAGCCCACACGGGAATACGTGAACCCGCGCCAGTTCGAAGACTATCGACTCTTCCGAGAAAACCTCATCAACTGGATGTACCACCTCGGCAAAAACCCGGAACTGGCCGAAGGCTACGCCTATCACACTACACGACAGCGCAGCTACAAACTTGACCAGTTCTACCGCTGGGTCTGGGAGCAAGAAGACGGCTATACGTTGACAATCACAACAGACCACGCCGACCAGTATCTCAAACACTTGGTGTACGAAGACACTTCACAGGTACAGAAAGTAGGCGTCCAAAAAGCGTTGAAAACCCTATTCAAATACTATACGCACGAGAAAAACAAAGATATCGACTGGGAACCCGAACTCAACTTCACCTCGAGCTCGAACACCCACCAGATCAAAGACTTCCTCACCCCTGATGAACGCCGAAAACTCAAACAGGCCGTTCTCGAACACGGTTCGATCCCTCACTACAACTCGTTGACCCCAGACCAACGAGAGACGTGGAAACAGCATTTAGCGCAACGGTTCGAGAAACCGAAGTCCGAAGTGTCGAAAAAGGACTGGGACCGTGCCAACGGCTGGAAGTATCCGTCAATCCTCTACACCACTATGGATGCCGGGCTGCGACCGATCGAGGTTGGTCGTGCGAAAACGTCTTGGATCGATCTCGAGAACCAGTTACTGCGGATACCGAAAGAGGAGTCTACGAAAAACACTGAGAACTGGCGTGTCGCGCTCAGCGATCAAAGCTGTAACATGCTCCATCACTGGCTGGCAGAACGAGACCACTACGACAAATACTGTGAGACGGACGCGCTCTGGCTCACTAAATACGGTAACCCCTACGGTAGTTCCTCGCTCAACCGATTTCTGAAAAGACTGTGTGAAACCGCCGGAATACCGACCGAAGATCGAAGCCTCACCTGGTACAGTATAACACACAGCGTTGGAACACAGATGAGCCGAGACCAAGGACCCGCAGCAGTCCAACAACAACTCCGACAAAAATCGTATGAAATGGCTGTCCGGTACGATCAAGCACCTGTCGACGACCGACAGGAGGCAGTTAACAACTGGGACTAACTACTGGGTTCCTTGATTTCTACCATCGCCTGGATATCATCTTCCCGTTCATCACTTCTGTCGATAATCCGTTTGTAGACAGGGGTTACATTGAGATTCTCCGAATCAATATCGTTCCACTTTCCAGCGGTTGCTGATACAATTAAGGTGCGGAGTGTACCTTTTGATATTCCAACAAGATACAGCCTCAGACCGATAATGTACTCGTCTACCATGTAAGCCGGTACCGAGTTATTCCAGCTCTCGACGACGTCAATTTCCTCATCCACTATTTGATCAACGACGGCCAGTTCGTCTCCAGTCTGTTCACCATGGTCAACGCTGGTACCACAGTTAGGACAGAAGTTAGCACAATCTGTAACTTCCTCACCACACTCCGGACAAGAGTTCATGACTCTTAGACATCACCCGCTTATCGGTATAAGTTAGCGTTTCCACATTTAGAACAAAGACCTAAAATCAGGCATTGATAGAATCGTTATACGGTGTATAGTCGTTCACAGAATCAAAGCTGGTTCAAACCTAATTTTCCAAACTGTGTATAGCGGATGTCGATGGAGAGCACTAATCCCGGAACTTGAACAGGGTTGTGTTCACTCGCCGGTAATTATTTGAAACCTGTGTGTTAAATTCTATACTAATAGCGTCATGACGGACCAAGAACTCCACTCTCGGCGAAAACTTCTCCAGATAGCCGGTGCAACAACAGCAGCAAGTCTAGCCGGCTGCACCGATCTGCTTGAAGGTGGTTCTTCAAGTGGTTCAACTACAGATACAGGTTATGAAGATGATGACGAGGACGACGACGATGATGACTATGAGACAAGCTACCGTCTTGAACTACAAGGAGACAACGAAATAGATCTCACACCGCTTGAAGGATACAGTCCCGAAGACCTACCGGAAACAGAAGAAGACCTGATTGAACAAGGATTCTACACAGAAATCACACCAGTACTATACAAAGAAAAAGGCAACCAAACAGAAAAATATGAAGGCCAGGAAGAAATAGAAGAAGAACTAGAACAAGAACTAACACTCATAATCGACGGACAAGAACAAGAATACACCAACATAATACTAGAAAACCAGCTAGAAAACGACCAGTACCAACTCGAAATAACACCTAAAATCGGAGACGAAAGCACCCGAATAGAACTAGGACTCACAGACCAAACAACCGGAATAACCATAGAAAAAAAAGCACCTAACACCACACCACTAGTACCATACTACGAAGGAGAACCACTAAACCAACCATTCCCCGAAAAATACCCGGTACCAGACACCAGTCTAGAACACGTAAAAATAGATATCGACGAAGAACACTTCCAACAACTCCGACAACAACACATCGAAAACGACGCCTGGCCACAAATATACGAACAAACACTAGAACAAGACAAAATCGACTTTAACGAAAACGTAAACCCTCCTTTCTTCAGAAATGAGTACAGCCACGGCGGAGACGACTGGAAAACCAGCAAATTCGAACAACACCAACCAGAAGATGTTAAAAAAATAATACAAGATTCCGGAACCGCATTCCTACTATACTACGCAGAAATATATGACGGTGGACCAAGCGGACAGATGAACAACAAGGTCGCGACCACAAAAAGACTCAAACAAGAACACATAGACCAAGAAATAGACCTTCGAGTATTCATGACCAGAAGCCGAGGAGAGGTAGGACACGGAAACGCAACATACTATATACCCGACGAAAGAATAGACTACAACTGGCTAAACTATGATATCGACGGAGGAGTAATCAGCAAACCAAGTGAAGCACCAAACGCAAGAGACCCAGACCAGTTCTTCCCACCAAACGACTACACAACAGGAAAAATAGAACACGTAAGCTACGGACAAAAGAAGAGGAGAGGTGTGGAAGCAGCTGCAGGACCATTCCGCCTGGTTAAAGATGACGGTTCAGGTCTCTCAACCTTAAGCGAGTTCGATATCGATGATGTTGGTGTTGAAAAAGACAACAACAGAATAAGAGACCAAAAAAAGATTCCTGAAAGCCGTGAGAAAGCATTACAAGCCTTGACATATGCTGCGGCAACAAGAGAAGACTACGAATACGTCGTCAACTTTGGTGGAGAAAAAGAAGAGAACCATTTCCTTATGACCAACATAACAACGGTATACGACAAGTTCAGGGAAGAACCGGAACATGTTACGGTTGAAAAAGCGAAAAACGAAATATAAAAACCGTTTAGAAAAAAAGAAGGTCGTACTCTTACCCTCTCTCACTCTTTGTGTGTTTTTTTTTTATTCGGCCAAGACCATTGCATCTTCCCATTCCTTGGCTTGTTCTTCCCATTTCTCACTCGTAAACTCTAAATCATCTATATCTTCATCTTCATCTTCCATTAAGTATTCGTCTTTGAAATCTTCGTGGCTGTCACTGGCCATTATTTCTAAAGTTCCTTTGTTCTGAAGCACCGTGTTTTGTGTCATCTGTCCGGTTTCTGCTATAGGGCTGATGTCTTCACTGGTTTCGTACTCCCATTGACAGGCGTAACTGTTTTCTCCTTCTTCCCGGTCTACTTCTCCGTAGATTCCGAACGGTGTTTCCATATCAGTATCTAGACTGACTTCTTCCTGGATAACTTTACTAGGATCCAGATCCTCAGGATCATCACTCAGGGTTCCAAGCCAACAACGAGCATGCATAGTCTCCAAAGTATCTCCATCCGGGACATTATCATTAAACGCCGATGCCACAGTATAACTATTGAACTCCTCTGATCCTTCTACTTGGTAGTCGTCAGTACTTTCTTGTGTGAAGTATGGCATTACTGCGATTCCTATTGTTGATCCTGATGTTATGGTTGGCTGTAACACGGTCTGGGTCATATCCAACGCACCATCACAACGCCACTCATTATCTGTATCGTCGTACTGCCATTGTGTTCCGTCCGGGCACTCCGGGTTGAAACCGCCCATGAACACCTGTTCTTGGTCTGCTCCGCTTGGTGTGTATACTTCTGAGTTGGATACCCCGGGGTTGTTCACGGTCCATGCATCTATATGGTCTTCTGTGTTGTCTCCTTCGTAAACCTCGTACTCTT
>PUKM01000049.1 GCA_003552325.1 Natrialbaceae archaeon
GTTGACGCTGTATTTCCGCAGGTCGCTCTTCGCCCGCCTCGAGTAGCGTCTGTCGAGCAAGAGCCGCACGCCGACATCTGCGGGCGACCGAATCACGCGCCCGAGTGCCTGGCGTGTCTTGCGAACGGTTGGAATCTCCACGGCGTATCGCCACCCGGTTTCGGTTCCCTCGAACGCGGTGTCGTACGCCTCCTGAACGGCTTCAGCGCGGTCGTCGAGATGGGGGTACGGAACACCGACAACAGCCACAGTGTGCGCATCGTCGCCGTCGAAGCTCACGCCCTCGGCGAGTGTCCCCCACAGCGACGTGAGACAGATCGCGTGAGAATCAGCGACGAATTCCTGGCGGAGCTCTTCAGCAGCGACACCGGGCTCGTCCAGATAGACCGTGGCCTCGGTTTGGGCCTCGAGCATCTGTGCGTACCGGCTTGCCTCACCGTAGTTCGGGAAGAACGCGATCGTGTTCCCCGGGGTCATCCGGGCGGCATCCGCGAGTGCCGTCGCCACACTCTCCTGTACCTCGGGGTCATCACGTGCCGAGGCGAACAGTGCCGGCGTTTCGACCGCGTAGGTTCGTCGGCGCTCCTCGGGGAACTGTAGCCCGTACGCCATGGTGACACACTCCTCGAGCCCGAGAACGTCTTCGGTGACCTCGAACGGCTGGAGGGTTGCACTCATGAGGACGGTGCCGGCTACTTCCTCGAACAGTTGCCCAGTGACGTGCCGTGGCAGGCAACTGTACAGTTCGGCTCGGCCATAGACCTCGTTCGTGCCCGCATCTCGGCGGACGGAGACGACGGGATAGAGTCCCTGGTGGTCACTCTCGTCCATCCAGGCGGAGACGAACGCGGCGGCTTGAAGCGTTTGACACTCCGTACGTGTTGCCGTCTCCCCGTCACGATAGGCTTGCTCGTACTCCTCGTCGAGGTGGGTGCCAAGCTGGCGGGCCGCCTGGAGGTCTTCGGCAATGCCTCGCCCCGAGTACCGCTGTAAGAACGAGAGCGTCAGGTCGTCTTTCCGGTCCGGATTGCTGATCGGCACGTCCTCCCACGCTTCGCCAACTTGTTCTTTTGCACCGAATCCAAAGCTTTCCTCGTACGTATCGACCAACGCATCATGAAACGCCTCGAGGACGTTTGCCGCATCAGCGGCCCGCGGATCGGTGGTCTCCTCGAGTTCGTTCAGCGCGGCGTCGAACGTTTGCTCCGAACAGTCTCGGCTCGCGTGGTCTCTGGCGGCGTCCTCGACGTTGTGGGCCTCGTCGAAGACGGCGATGACATCCTCGGGATCACGCCCGAGCCAGCGGAAGAACTGTTCCCGGATCATGCCGTCGAGCAGGTGATGGTAGTTACAGACGACCAGATCAACACCCTCGATCCCTTCTTTCAGGAGTTCATACCCACAGAGTTCGCGCTGATCGGCGTAGTCGTAAATCTCCTCAGGGGTTCGCACATCGTCGAACAGCCACTCGAAGAAAGCATCCGTCGCTTCGGTCTCGACCAGATTATTCCGGTAGTACGCACAGGTGTTGGCCTCCTCGAGTTCTTCGACCTCCATCTCGAGGGATGACAGTTCGTCCATGATCGCGCTTCGAGCATCCGCAGCGCCAGCGTTTCCCTCACGGCTTTCCTCGAGCAAACTCCGCTGGCGGGCCTCGAGTTGGGCGTACTCCCCCTCGGCGTCGACGAGTGCCTTCGTGTTGTCACGGAGTGCCTGACACTCCTCGTAGCCGACGTCGATGTGACACATCGACTGTTTGCCCTTGAACACGACGGCACGGAGTGGTTCTTCGCGGGTGATCGCTCGAGCCTCGGCGATGAACTGGCGCATCTGCTGGTGGACGTTCGTCGTGATGACGACGGTTTTGCCCTGTTCTCGGGCTAACTCAAGGGCGGGGACGAGTGCCGAGAGGGTTTTGCCGGTCCCACAGGCACCTTCGAAGAGGACGTTCTGGCCACGGACCAGGCTGTTGTAAATCCGGTCCATAGCCTCGCGCTGGTTTTCGTAGGGCTCATCGTAGGGAAAGTACCGCAGATAGTCACCAGCGTCGGACACGGTAGGGTGTTGGTTCCCCATCGGATAAAAGGATTGAGGCGTCGGGACTCGTGAGCGTGTCGAGAGACAGTCAGCTGTCGTCGGCCTCGAGTGCGCGCTCGAGCAACCGTTCACCCTCTTCTGAGTCCACCCGGAGCTCTGGTACGGCCGTGGGTCGGCCATCGTCGTCGATAGCGACGAAGGTAAAACTCGATTCCGTCGTCGGTTCGGCCTCGCCCGTTCGGGGCTCTTCCCGCCAGGCCCGGATACGCACGCGAACGCTCGAGGTGCCGGCATCGTAGACGTAGGCCTCGACGAGTGCGGTATCGCCGATCCCGATGGGGCGGGTGAACGCGAGTTCGTTCACCTGTGCGGTGACGCAGGTTTCACCGGCAAACCGCATGGCGCTCATCGCGCCGATCTCGTCGAGCCACTTCATCAGGTTACCCCCGTGAAGCGTTTCGTTATTGTTGGCGTGATTCGGCTGGACGCGAAATCGATTCCTGATGTGGGTGTCGAGCAGTGTCGGCATCGTATGGGCCATTGCGTGCCGATGATAAAGCCCTGCGGCTCTGTGATCTGATAGAGGCCGATGCCTGACTCGAGTGATCCAGCCCTGTGCTCGAGTCCGGACTGGGCTAAAACCCGTCGTCGAGAAACACGGTACGGGCTGGAAACAGGGTCTCGAGCGTCTCGAGTGCCTGTTCCGACACGTTAGTAAGTTTCCCAGCGCGCTCGAGTGCCGAGGCGGACCGGGCACCGACGGCGAGTTGTGAGAGCGTGGCTATGTCGACGGTAACCGGGTCGACAGCGGCCGCTTCTGTCGTGATCCGGCGACAGGTCGTCTCTCCTGCACTCACCTCGAGCGTGTACGTCCCGGTATTCCACTCGAGCAGTGGGTCGGTGACCTCGAGTGTCAACTCGTGGGTTTCAGAGTGAGCCGTCGGGTACTCGAGACTCGCCAGCGTTCGCTCAACGTCGACGATCCGGACCATTGGCCCGGTCTTGCGTGTAACCTCGAAATCGTCGACAGCAGGGGCCATATCGAACAGTGGGGTGTCCACGGGGAGTCGGAGGGTGACCGTGTGGGCCTGTGAATCGTGACCGTGACAGAACGACAGCAGCGCGGAGAACGCCTCGAGGTCGGTGTACGCGAGTTCACCCACCTGGACGGTTCGGTCGCCCCAGTCACCAGTAATCGTATAAACCACGTAGCCAGCGGGCTCACCGTTTCGTTCCCACACGTACACGAACGGGTCCGTGGTCCAGCGCTCGAAAATCCCGTGTTGCCACCACGCATCGGATCGCTCGAGACACAGGTCGTATCGACTCGCGTGGTATTCATAGACGGGGTCGAGGACACTGCAATCCTCGGCTTCGAGCCGTCGATAGGTTCCCTCGTGCTCGAGTCGGTCTCGTGTAAAGGCGAGATCACTCGGGGTACACTCGACCGACAGGTACTCGTTGGTCGTGTCCCAGCCGTACTGGTTGTAAAACGCGTAAGAGAACGGCCAGAGCACCGCAAACGCCGACCCACGAGCCCGATACTCCTCGAGTGAGCCCCGCAGCAGTCGCTTCACTGCACCACGCCGACGGTGTTCGGGCGGGGTCGCGACTGCCGATAGCCCTGGGGTCTCGTGGAGTTGCCCGCGCACACGTGACCGAAACCAGTAGTGCTTACAGACCGCTCGCGGCGCGGGCGGGTCAGCGTTGTCGGCGAATCGGACGACGCCAGTGTCGTCACGCCCCGACTCGAGGTCGTCGACATCGTCGTAGATGCCACGCATGCTCCCGAGCCGATTTCGTGGGGTGTCGTGTTCCTCGGGGTCGTATTCGGGTGGGCCCTCTTCGGGTGCGAACGCGTAGCTGACGTACTCGTGAAAGACGTCTCGTTGGTGTTCAGGGACGGCGGCGTATATCGACATATCACGCAGTGCTCGCTCGAGCGATACAAACGTTTAGGCGCTGTGTGTCGGGTTCACACGGAGCCAGTTACTCGGCGACGAACCGTTCGATTCGAGCCAGGGCCTCCCGTAGGTCCTCGAGACCAGTGGCATACGAGACGCGGAGGTGACCCTCCCCACCCGTGCCGAAGACGTCTCCTGGCACGACGGCGACGCCTTCCTCGTGGAGCAAGGTCTCGGCGAAATCGTTCGCGGTCCAGCCGTCGGGTACCGCCGGAAAGACGTAGAACGCGCCGCGGGCCTCGAAACAGGGCATGCCGATCTCACGGAACCGAGACAGCACGAACTGTCGACGACGGTCGTACTGGCCGACCATCTGTGACACGTCACCGCCACAGGATTCGAGTGCCTCGAGGGCGGCATACTGTGCCGTCGTTGGTGCTGAGAGCATCCCGTACTGGTGAATGCGGTTCATTGCGTTGATCGCGTCGGCTGGCCCGAGCGCGTAGCCCAGACGGAGGCCAGTCATCGCGTGCGCTTTCGAAAACCCATTGAACACGATGGTTCGCTCACGCATCCCCGGGAGTGTTGCGATGGACGCGTGGGCTGCGGTGCCCTCGCCTCCGCAGTCGTCAACGTAGGTCAGTTCGGCGTAAATCTCGTCGGCGAACACGGAAAGGTCGTGCTCACGGGCGAAGGCCGCGACTGGCTCGAGGTCTCGCTTTGTCATGACGGCCCCCGTGGGATTGTTCGGATAACAGAGCACCAGGACGTTAGCGGCGCTGGCTCCTGACTCCTCGAGTGCGTCGACGGTAAGCCTGAAATCGTCGGCTTCGTGCGTCGGGACGCGAATCACCTCCCCACCGGCGAAGGTGACGCCGGGTTCGTAGGAGATGTACGA
>PUKM01000176.1 GCA_003552325.1 Natrialbaceae archaeon
AGCCACCCTTCCTGGCGGAGCCACTCGTTGAAGTGGACCTCGTAATCCAGACTGGTAAAGCCGTGATCGGAGGCGACGACGAGTGTGACCTCCTCGGGGAGCCCCTCTCGGATTTGTCCGATGTAGTCGTCGAGTTTTTCGTAGAATTCGAAGAACTCGGCTTTGTACTCGCCGTCTCGTTCGTAGTCTTTGAACAGGAAGTGGTTCACCCGATCGGTCGTCATGAAGACGCCGAAAAAGAGGTCCCAGTCGTCCTCGGCCAGATAGTGCTGGAACGCCTCGAACCGGGCATCGAGGGTTGCGTGTGCGTCCTCGATAAAGGCCGTTTTGTCCGCTTCGTGACCGAGTCTGGGATTCACGTCGATCCGGTAGTCGATGGAGTCGAGATAAGTGGCGACATCATCCGGATAAGCCGCTTTCTCGAGGTCGGGTGAGAGAAAGCCCGAGACCATCCGTTGGACGTCTCGTTGTGGGGGGAACGTCACGGGGACGTTGAACACGGAGGCACGGCGATTGGCGTCAGTGACACGGTCCCAGAGTCGTGTCGCTTGCACCTCACGACCCATGGGGACGTAGGTCTCGTACGTGCCCACCTCGCGATCCTGAAACCCGTAAACACCGGTCCCACCCGGATTCACGCCCGTCGTCAGTGACGGCCAACACGCGCTCGACTCGGGCGGCACGATACTCGAAATCTCTCCAGCCGTCCCCTCATCGGCGAGGGCAGCGAAATTGGGGAAGCGATCGCTGTGTGAAGACAGGAGGCTGAACGGCACACCATCGATTCCGATAAACGCGACACGCGGGTCCCCATCGCCCCGCAGTCGGTCAAACAAACCCATGCGGGTCCGTAGTCCGACTACCTACAAGAAGGTTCGTCTCGAGACACTGTTTTCGAGAATCGCAGACTCGAGGCAGGTCTTGCCACCCATCTCCGTTCGTGATACGGAGCACACTCGTGAGACCGGTATTCGAACGGTCACCTGCCAGGGTACGCCGGCGGTCACTCGTCTTCGTCCGTCGGTTCGAAGTTCGTCGGGACCACCGTCAGGTGTGCAATGCCGACGCGAGCGGTCGGCTCGTCGGCCATCGTCCTCGAAGTGCGGGGGTGTTGATTGGTAGCCATCTCGAATACACCTACCCTCGCCACCCCAATAAAATTACCCATGCTCATAATGCATGGGTGGCCGTGTGACAATAACTCTCGAGTATCTTTGCTCAGCCAAAGTGTTCGGCGTACAACTCCTGGGCGTGCTCGATAGCGTCGTATGCGGCCTGTCGATCCTCCCAGCCCAACGTTTCGACCTCTTTACCGGCCTCGAGGTTTTTGTATGTCGCAAAGAACTCGTCGATTTCGTCACGGATCTGTTGGGGGATGTCCTCGAGGTCTTCGATGTGGTCGAAGCGTGGATCCTCCTCCGGGACGGCAATGACTTTGTCGTCCTGTTCACCGTCGTCGTCCATCTTCATCAACGCGACCGGACGAGCTTCGATCACACAGCCGGGGAACGTCTGGTCTTCGACCAGTACCATGACGTCAAACGGATCCTCGTCGTCGTAGTAGCTCTGTGGAATAAAGCCGTAGTCGTAGGGATAGTGGACGTTCGAGTGTAGCACGCGGTCGAGGACGACGCCGGGCACGTCCTTATCATACTCGTACTTGTTGCGCTCGCCTTTGAGACACTCAATGACGGCGTAGATCGTTTCCGGCGTGTTCGGTCCGGTTTCGAGGTCTTCCCAGAGATTAACCATACAGGCTCACATCAGTGGTCGACCAAAAAGTACTTTCGTAATTACTACGCATTGGGCCATAGGCATCCAGTATGTCGACACGGACACGAGGCACATCCGACTGCCGTCGGGCAGTTTTCGACCTGGCTGTCAATAGCTGTGCTGTCGCGCAGCTAGAATAGTTGGCAAGTCTTAAATATCTTGGTGACATTTACAAACCCATGTCAGAGGCACAAGCAATCACCGGCGAACAGAGCATCGCACGCGACCTTACCGCGTTCCAAACGAACATCTTGACCATCCTCGCCAAAGAGCCGATGTACGGCCTGGCGATCAAACGCGAACTCGAGGAGTACTACGGCGCCGAAGTCAACCACGGCCGTCTGTACCCAAACCTCGACGAACTCGTCGACCTCGGTCTGGTCGAAAAGAGCGAACTCGACAAACGGACCAACCAGTACGAACTGACCGATGATGGCTACGATGCCGTCCTCGACGGTCTCACGTGGTCACTCTCGAAAATCGTGACCGGCGACGACCGCGCCGCCGAGATGACGGATCTCGTCGAAGACAGTTACTAACTCCTGTACTCGAGACGGGCGTCAGCGACCGGGCATCGACACGCCGGCCGTCTCGAACACCAGTTCCACCGACTCATCGAGCGACTGCGTTTGCTCCGCGGAGGGCCACGCGTTGCGCACGAAGTAGTCCGTCCGGAACTCCTCGAGTTCGTCACTCGAGGCGTTCGTGATCGGTTTTGCGTAGTGGTTACTCATGAAGTCCGCGAGCGCCTCGGCAGTCGCTCCGTGGACCGGGCCGTGATCCTCACGCACCTGCTCGGCCAGCGACCGGTTCTGTTCGTCGATCGTTTCCCACTCCTCGGGGGCTCCTGGTCCATCCAGCGGTACCTCGACGGCCCGCGAGAGGTCTTCGATCCGGTCCGTTCGTATCACCCCCTCCTCGCTGTCGTGCCATTCGTCAGGGTGTAAGACGAGAACCTCGTCGCCGTCGTCATCTCGGATGTGATCGGTGTACTCGTGGTGCTCGAGCAGTCGTTCACGTCGGGTCGCGTAGACGGCTCGCTCGTCGGGGTCGATGGCGTTTCGCTCGAGACGACGGAGCCGTTCTGCATCGTCGATCACCGCAGTGGGGAGAGGCTGTGTCTCCTCAGTTGCCTGTTCCCCATCTTCGGGTGGCTCTGACTGATCGATCATACGACCCGATTCGGTGTCAGCGCTATTGGCTACGTTGATTGCGGCGGGAAGGGGGCGTGGTCACGCCCGATCCATCGCGTCGTTCGCTAGCCCATCAGCCCGACTGTTGACCTCCCGAGGGACGTGCTCGAGCGTCCAATCGTCGAACTGGGACAGCAGTTCGTGGACAGTGACCCGTCGCTCACGCAACTCGGGGTTGTTCGTGTTGTACTCGCCACGGACTTGTTTGACGATGAGTTCGGAGTCACCTCGCACGTGAATCTCGTCGTACCCATAGGCCTTCGCAGCCTCGAGGGCGGCGATCAACGCCTCGTACTCGGCCTGATTGTTCGTCGCTCGCCCGATTGCCTGACTGCCCTCGTCGATGATGCCGTCGCTCGTGACGATGACCCACCCGATGCCAGCCGGGCCGGGATTCCCGCGCGCGCCACCGTCGAAATAGACGTGCGCACGGCCGCCCTCCCCCCGCAGGATTGCCTCGAGGTCACGTGGCTCGGCTCCCTGAATCACCACTTTGTCGTCGTAGGCGATGGCGGTTGCCTCCCCTCGAGTGGCTCGCCACCGCTCGTGGTCGGTGTTTCCGTCCTCGACGGAGACACCAGCCTCCTCGAGTCGCGTACGCGCCTCTGCGACGTCACATTCGATCACCGGCATTGGACAGTGTGTCGCTACAGACCGAGTAAAATCTTTCCGGTTTCGCATCGAAATCCTGACCGAGAACGGCTCAAATGCCCGAATTCGCCCACCTCGCGTTGAGCGTACGAACTGCTCCCCAAAAGTTTATATAGGTAGTTAGTACTACTATAAAAGTGCGATGACACGGTCTACCCGCCAGCGGGAGCGACTGCGCGAGACGGACGAGACCGAAGATCAAGAAGGGGTACGTGCCTGCCCGGAATGTGATTCGGAGAATCTCGTTAAGGATTCTGATCGGGGTGAGCTCATCTGTGAGGACTGTGGGCTCGTCGTTGAAGAGGAGAAAATCGACCCTGGGCCGGAGTGGCGGGCGTTCAATCATCAAGAACGCCAACAGAAGTCCCGGGTCGGTGCGCCAACGACACAGACGATGCACGATAAGGGGTTGACGACGACCATCGACTGGAAGGACAAAGACGCCTACGGTCGGTCTATCTCCTCGAAAAAACGGAGCCAGATGCATCGGCTTCGTAAATGGCAAGAACGCATTCGGACGAAAGACGCGGGCGAACGAAATCTCCAGTTCGCTCTCTCCGAAATCGATCGAATGGCCTCCGCGCTTGGGGTTCCACGGTCGGTCCGTGAGGTCGCGTCGGTTATCTATCGACGGGCCCTCAAAGAAGACTTGATCCGGGGTCGATCGATCGAAGGTGTTGCGACGTCCGCGCTGTATGCTGCCTGTCGAAAAGAAGGCATTCCACGGAGCCTCGAAGAAATTTCTGAGGTCTCCCGTGTCGAACGGAAAGAGATCGGTCGAACGTATCGGTACATCTCCCAGGAACTCGGCCTCGAGATGCGCCCGGTCGACCCGAAAAAATACGTCCCACGCTTTTGCTCGGAGCTTCAACTCTCAGAGGAAGTGCAGACGAAAGCGAACGAGATTATCGAAAAAACCGCCGAGGAGGGGTTGTTGTCGGGGAAGTCCCCAACCGGCTACGCGGCTGCAGCCATCTACGCTGCCTCCTTGCTCTGTAACGAGAAAAAGACCCAGCGAGAGGTCGCCGACGTCGCACAGGTGACGGAAGTGACGATCCGTAACCGGTATCAAGAACAGATCGAAGCGATGGGGATTCACGGCTAGGTCCTGTCTGCATATCGCCCCAACGTGGTGACGTGTATCCCACATGGCCACATGGCCGGATACACCCACTGTGGGGCACACAGGAGTCCCCTAGCAGTCGATATC
>PUKM01000278.1 GCA_003552325.1 Natrialbaceae archaeon
CTGCCTGGGCCGTGTATGCGTCGTCGACGGTCACGGGCCGGTGGTCGTCGCTCCCCTCGACTGGTCGTTCCTCGACGAACGTCTCGAGGTGGCCGCTGATTCGCTCGATTTCGCCAGCGAGGTCATCGTCACCGACGAGAAACCGAGCGAGATCGAGGGTGTGCGAGCCAAGGTCGCCGAGGGCCCCGGAACCCGCCATCTCGGCATCGTTTCGCCACGACCACGGCGCATCGGGGTCGACGAGCCAGTCCTGAAGGTACCGTCCACGCACGTGGTGGATCTCACCGAGTTCGCCCGCCTCGAGCAGGTTCTTCGCATAGCGGATCGCCGGGACGAACCGGTAGTTGAACGCACAGCCAGCGGGAACACCGGCGTCTGCGGCGGCCGCCGCCATCGCCTCGGCCCCCTCGAGCGTCGGGGCGAGCGGTTTCTCACAGAAAACGGGGGTCCCTGCCTCGAGGGCGGCAATGGAGGGCTCGGCGTGAACGTGGTTCGGGCCGAGGTTGTAGAAGACGTCGACGTCGTCGATAACGTCCTCCCAGTCCGTCGCCGTGGACTGAAACCCGAGTTCGTCGGCGGCCGTCTCGAGGGCCGCTTCGTCGCGGCCGACGAGGACCGACCGTTCGACGTCCGGTGCGTCCGGGAAGAACATTGGGAGCCGTGCGAGCGCGTTTGCGTGGGCCTTCCCCATGAAGCGGTAGCCGAGTACGCCAATCTCGAGTGTCATACTCGATCGTTTATCACGCGAGTAGTTATTATTTTGTGCTTCGTCACTGGTTGCGTCGCCTGCGGATCCGTCGTGCCCCCTCGTGGTTCAGTCCTGGCGAATCTCACGAAGCGCTGCTCGACCCGGCGCGATCAACTCATCGAGGTACGTCGCGAGCGTTCCCTTCGCATCAGCCGGGTGGAGCTCACCGGACTCGAGATCGGCCGCTAGGTCCTCGTACTCGCTGTACTCGAGGTCCCCACCGTACTTCTCGGGGCGTTCGACGAGGACGGATTCGAATCGCGGGAAGACGTGGTACTCGAACAGTTCGAGGACGGGATTCTCGAGGTCCCCCTCGGGGTCGCGTGTCGGCGGGCAGAACGCCGAATTCACCTTGGACTCGATATCCGCCGTCGAATCCTCCATCGAGATCGTGACGCCCTCGCTCGAGGACATCTTGCCTTCTCCAGTCGTCAGGTCGGCGACGATCGGCGTGTGGAGACAGGGCCGGGCCTCGTAGCCGAGGCCTGGCAGTTCCTCACGCATGAGCATGTGGACTTTCCGCTGGTCCATCCCGCCGACGGCCAGATCCAGATCGAGGTACTCGATGTCGAGCGCCTGCATCAGTGGGTAGACGACGTGGCTCACCTTCGCCGTCTCTCCACCCTGCAACTCGGCCATGGCGCGCTGGGCACGGCTGAGCGTCGTCGACAGCTCGAGTTCGTGGAGGTCGAGGACGTAGTCCTCCTCGAGTTGGTACTCGGAGCCGTAGACGAACTCGGTTTTCGACTCGTCGAGGCCGTAGGCCAGGAACTGCGCGCGCATCTGTTCGGCCGTCTCCCGAATCTCCTCGAACGTCCCCTTGCCGTTGAGGTAAGCGTGAACGTCGGCGAGGAGGACGACGACCTCCATCCCGGCTTCCTGGAGATCGATGAGTTTGTTCGCCGTGAGTAAGTGTCCGATGTGCAAGACACCGGATGGCTCGTATCCGACGTAGGCGCGTTTCCCCGCGGGGTCGGCCGCAATCGCGGCCACCTCCTCTTCGGTCACGACCTCGTCGACGTTCCGCGTGAGCAACTCCTGGGTGTCCATACGTGGCTTCTACCGGGGCAGCAATTTATGCGTTTGTAAAGTCACTCGAGCAGGCGTGACGCGATCATAGAACCGGTCGCCGCGATCAAAATGGCTTCAGCACTGATTCGACGCGATCTCGAGCGGTCCCCGCCAGATAGCCGGTCGCTGCACCGACCCCGGCACCGACCGCTCCCGTGACGGGCCCACCGACGCCGCCGACGGCCCCGCCGACTTCTGCTCCCTTCGCTGCTCCTTTCGAGGCGTGTTTCGAGCGCATACACGGCGGCCGCAGTGAAATCCGTGGCATAGATGAGCGATTTGCCTCGAGGGGTGAAAATAGTACTGGCGATCTAGCGTAATAAGAGGTCGTCACTCGAAATCCGGACGGTGAAACACCCGGAGTGTATCGACGGAGTCAGTCGTGTGTGTGACGTGTGTCAGTCCACGGTCGGTGAAAATAGCCTGCCAATCTCGGTGATAGAGCGGGAACCCGTCGACGTGGTTCGTGGTGAGTAGCTGATCGTCGTCCGGTTCGTTTTCCTTGGTGATGAGGACGTCATCGGTAATCCGAACCACCTCGTCGAAGAGCCAGTCGTTATCAGGGTGGATGTGTTGGAGCGTTTCGACCGAAAAGACCACGTCGAACTGTCGGTCGTCGAACGTTGGGAGTACGTCCTCGAGGGCATCCTGATAGAACGTTCCCTCACGGGCGAGTTCGGGATAGGACTCGGCCATGACGTCGAACGCATTCTCGTTGATGTCGATCCCGGAGAGATTTTCGTACCCGTTGGCTCGCAGGTGCTCGAGGTTCCGTCCGGCACTACAGCCGAGTTCGAGAACCGCCGCGTCATGGTCCACTCGAGCGTCGAGCACCGACCGAATCGAGGCCGTCCCGCCAGTTTCCCCGAGTGCCGCATAAAACGTCGGCGAGTACGTGCCCGACCGCCCGGCCCACTCGTTTTGGACGTCCGTCGGTGACATCCGCCTCGAGTCGTACGAGAGCAAGATGGCTCCCACCCAGCCAAGGGCGGCCTGTGGGCGTGAGCGAAGATAGGTGATGACACCGTCCTCTCGAATCGCTACTCGCTGGTCTGTGACCGCTCGAGCAACTCGATTGGACACAGTCGAGAAGACACTCATATTCTCGAGTTGACTCCCAGACGGGTAATCCCACCGGTCGACGGATCCGAGACCGTTCACCTCGAGAGAAGTCACAACGAATAAACCGGTTACGCCCGTCAGTCTGGGTATGCGAGCCGAGCCGCAGTCGTTCGACCGGGTACTCTCCTCGATGTGTACGAAACCCCACCCGGTCGCCCGTGAAGCTGCCATGCGTTTTCTCGCGACGAATCCCGGGGATCCCGGCACCTATCCGAGTGTGGCCGCCCTCGAGCAGGAGGCGATCGAGCGCCTCGGCACACTGGCTGGACTAGCCGATCCAGCGGGGTACATCGCCAGCGGTGGGACCGAAGCCAATATTCAGGCGGTCCGCATCGCCCGTGAACGGGCCCGATCGAGTCGGCCGAACGTCGTCATGCCCGAATCCGGCCACTTCAGTTTCCGGAAAGCAGCGGACGTCCTCGAAATCGACCTCCGAGTCGTTCCGACGGACGCCGATCGACGAGCCGACGTCGACGCCGTGCGGTCAGCCGTCGACGATGAAACCGCACTGGTCATCGGTGTCGCCGGAACCACCGAATACGGGCGTGTGGATCCGATCCCCGAACTAGCCGAGATCGCCACCGCCCACGACGCGCTCTGCCACGTCGATGCGGCCTGGGGTGGCTTCGTGTTGCCGTTTACGGAGTACGAGTGGCACTTCGATCACGCCGCCATCGACACGATGACCATCGACCCGCACAAGATGGGCCAGGCTGCGATCCCTGCAGGCGGTCTCCTCGTCAGAGACGCCGCGTTGCTCGACGAACTCGCCGTCGACACCCCCTACCTCGAGACGACGTCCCAGGCCACTCTGACCGGAACCCGATCCGGAGCGGGCGTCGCGAGCACCGTGGCCGCACTCGAGGAACTGTGGCCCGGAGGCTACGCCGACCAGTACGAACGCGCACAGGCAAACGCGACGTGGTTCGCAGAGCAGTGCCGACGGCTCGGGTATCGCGTCGTCGAGCCCACCCTCCCGCTCGTCGTCACCGACCTTCCCACAGCGACCTTCGAGGGGCTCCGTGACCTCGGCTGGCGGCTCTCACGAACCAGCGCTGGTGAAACGCGTGTCGTCTGCATGCCACACGTGACCCGGTCGATGCTCGAAGCGGTCGTCGCGGACATCAAAGGCCTCCAACAGGGACGGAAAGTGCTCTCGAGTGGGATATAGAGCGAGTATCAGCGTAAATTACACCTCTCGGGGGTGTCAATGCTTCCGACGATCCGTATGGATAACTTGTCAATCCGCCTCGACCAAATCCGCGTCGTCTCTATGGAAAAACGGATCCACACGGTCGTGGGAACGCTCGGATCAGAAACAATGGCCGCAGTGGACGAAGCCCTCAAACTAAGTCTCGGTATCAGCTGATTCAGCGGTTTTCTCGTTGGTGAACCTTGTTTAACTCGATCAGCAACCGGAAAATCGCCTTTACCAGGTTGGCGTCCACGTCGAATCGGTCGGCGTTCGCCCCGGCGCGGTCCATCACTCGAGCTTCCTGTGACTCGTCCGTCGTCGGGAGCCCTTCGGCGTCTTTGACCTGGGCGATGGTATCCGCGACGTAGGTCCGTCTGGCGATGAGTTCGACGATGTCACGATCGATCTCTTGAATTTCGGCTCGAAGTTCCTCGAGTTCCATCTCCTCGGGTGTGCGTTCGGTCGAGTCCTCAGGTTCCGCGTCGGTGTGTTGGGTCATGTGTCGTCGGTGGCTGTGGTTCGTCTTCGGTCGGTGACCGGTGATCGGTTGTCGTCGCTTCTCATCCCGTCCGTGCTCCATCGGTCCGCGTTTCGAGCAGTCTTGCCGTTCCCGGACGCGCCGCCCATCGCTCGTAGACTCCCTCGAGGGCGTCTTGGTCGCCAACGGCGACGTAGCTGGGGCCAGTTCCGGAGAGGGAGACCCCCGCTGCGTCGGGCAAGGCCTCGAGCATGGGTTCGGGTGAACACCCGAGGGCTCCACAGAAGGCAAAGCCGTTGATCGTCATCGCCTCGGTGTATCGTCCATCGAGCGCGAGTTCGGCGACGACCGCCGCTGTATCGGCGATTTTGCGACAGGCGTCGACGTCGGCGTCGGCGCTGAACGCCTGCACTGGTGGGGTGTACACCGCAACGTGCCAGTCGACGGCCTCGCGAGCGAGCAGTTCGTCTTCAGTGTTATCGGTGATCGTTACGCCGCCAAGCATGCTCGCACTGGCGTCATCGAACGCGCCGGTCACGGTTACCCCGGCCTCACGGGCGGCCTCGACACCGAGTCGGCATGCCTCGAGTCGATCGACGTCCTCGGCGAGGTCGAGCGCATCGAGCGTGGCCAACACGGTCGCGTTCGCGGCCGCACTCGAGCTTTTCAGACCGGCTGCCAGTGGGATGGTGCTTTCGGTGGTTACTTGGCCGCCAACACGCTCCGGGTCGATGTCACGCTCGAGTAAGGCCTCGGTCCCGTATCGCTCGAGCGTTCGCTCGAGGCAGGTTTCGATGAGCGTCGTATCGCCGTCGGGGACGTCGACGATGTGGCCGTCGATCGGCGACTCCGGGTGGAGTTCGACGGTAGCCGTGGTGTCGATGTCGATGGCGAACGCCGATCCAGTTCCCGAGGCGAGAGCGTTGAGTACCGTTCCGGCACCAGGGGCAACGGCCCGACCGTCCATACGACATGTCTCGCCCAGGGAGTATTTACGACTGCTGGTCAGTGCGGTTCTGGCCGCTTCTGGTGGCGCTGGTTCGTCGGCCTTTTCGTCCTCCGGTACAAGGAGACGATTATGAGTGCACGGAACAACGTCGCCCCGAGTACGCTACCAGTCGAATTCGTCGACGGTGGCGTCGTCGTCCGCTATCTGGATGGGAGAGAGACGTTCTACCACGGCGTCCCGGAACCGGTCGAGGGCGGTCTCACCACCCCGCCCGGCAAACACGTCCACGTCCTCGTGACTGACGCCGACGGCGTCGAGGGGGTGATGACGTACGTGAACGATCGGGATACCCACGACGACATTCTGGAGACGACGGGCGTCGGTCGGCTGATACTCGAGGCCACTGATGAAGAAACCCTCTTTCCGGGCGTCACCGTGCGGACCGAGGGGTATTCGGTTCGAGTGGAAGCCGATCACGACCTCCTCGAGGGGCGCGTGTTCGTCTTTGCCGAAGACGAGTTGAGCGAGCACAGCTACGAGCTCGTCGAGGGTTGATACGCGCTGCTGTGCGCCAGTACCAGTCACCTCGCGCCCGGCCTGCCATGCATCGGTACACCGTGATAACTGCCCATTCGAGGGTTGGGGAGCTATCTCACGAACGCAGAGAATCGGCTGGAAACGGTCACTGAATGTACGAGGGACCCTCCGAATCACAGTGTTGTTCGTGCTCTTCGGCATCGTGCTCGAGGTCGAACAACAGTCCGCACTCTTCACACTCGTACCAGGTGGCGTCGTCCCGCTCGGTGGTGACGACCATACCCACATCTCGTGTGGGGACCCTCAAAACGATTTTTCCTCCGAGATGGACACTCTTCGCTCGGAACCTGTTAGGGCTCCCTGACTGCATCCGAGTCCTCGCGCTCGGCTGTCCGCTCGGCAGCCGTCTGAAAGGCCGCCTCCTCGAGTTCGGCCGATCGCCTGGACTCCTTGGCAGCCAGCGCTGCAGGATCGGGTGCGACGTCGTCGGTGATCCGCGCCCACGAGTTGTGGACTTTCGCGTGACACCAGCGACAGAGCATCACCGTGATTTCGTGCGAGAGCGTCTCCCCGTCCCGGGCATACGACAGGTGGTGTTCCTCGAGCAAGGGGCGTTTCGTCGGCGTCGACACCGAGTCGGCGTGTGCGTCACTGATACGACGCTCCTCGAGTCCACACCGAACGCAGACGTGCTCGTCGGTTCGAGAGCGATAGTGTGGACACGCTCCCCACGTGGGCTCGGGTTCCGGACTCGAGGCGTACTCGTGTTCGGGGTCGACGACGAAGCACTCGAAATCCTCACGTGCGCGCTCTCGAGCGAAGGCCGGATCGTGTTCGCCGAACTCGTAGGCGTACCGACACCGTCCATCGCCGGTTAGATATTCACAGACACCCGCGAACTCGTACGGATCGTCGACGCCCACCGACGTCCCACTGGGCGTTTTCTCCATACACTGTGGCTCGGGGCCGTCCTGGTTCAATGTACCGGTGGGCGATGGTCAATCATTCCCGGATACGAGCCATGGATATATGTGGCGCCCGAACCCACTCGAGCACGTGCGCCTCGTCTCCGACCCCGACGATGAATGCCGAACGCTGGCGACCGACGTCGAGACCGCAGATTCACTCATTGCACGGACGCGCGGGTTGATGTTCCGCCGTTCGCTTCCGGAAGGGTACGCCCTCGCCTTCCGATTTAATGAGGTAAAGACCCGTGACATCCACATGCTCTTCGTCTTCTGTCCACTCGACGTCATCTGGGCTGCGGACGGGACGGTGACCCGCGTCGAACGATTGCATCCTTGGAGGGGGTACGCGCGAGAACAGGGGGACCTCATCGTCGAGCTCCCGGCAGGTGCAGCCGATGGTGTCGTCGTCGGAGACGAGATCCGCCTCGAGTAGCAGTTCGGGTCGGGTGTGGACCGTTTCGACGGGAATTCGGGTGGGGAAACACACAGCACATGTGGCCAATGTTGCCGACCGTGGCAGGTAGTGCCGTGACCGGCGGCTTTTATACCCCGCTCGGGCAAGGGCAGGTACCATGACGAAACACACCTCGTCACCATCGGAGGATAGAGGAAGTCGGGGCGACCCGGCTGGCCGTGAAATTGGCTTCCCGAAAGCCTCCTACTAACGCCGGCGTTTTCGGTACTGTGCCACTCGAAGATACCTCGACAGTGGAGATACTCGACACCACCCTTCGTGACGGTGAACAAGCCCCCGGTGTCTCGCTTTCACCAGCGCAGAAAGTCGACATCGCCCGTGCACTCGAGCGGGCGGGCGTCGACGTGATCGAAGCCGGCAGCGCCTGTACCGGTGCTGGTGAACGCGAAGCCATCAGCCGGGTCACCGACCTCGAACTCGACGCGACCGTGACGAGTTTCTGTCGCGGCCTTGAGGGAGACATCGAACTGGCCCTCGAGTGTGACGTCGACGGGGTCCACCTCGTCGTACCGGCCAGTGACCGTCACGTCGAGGGCAAAGTCGGGACGACCCGCGAGGACGTCCTCGAGATGACTGCCGAACTGGTCGAGTACGCGACGGCCCACGGCCTCTGGGTCGAAGTGATCGGCGAAGACGGCTCGCGAGCTGACTTGGACTTCCTCGAGGACGTCATGGCGACGGCCCTCGACGCCGGGGCGGATCGGACCTGTTTCGCCGACACCGTCGGCCACGCAGGCCCCGAACAAACCGCCGAAGCGGTCGCCAGACTCGCCGCTCTGGGTCCCGTGAGTGCCCACACCCACGACGACCTGGGACTCGGGGTCGCAAACGCCCTCGCGGCCGTCCAGTCAGGGGCCAGCCTGGTCCACTGTACCGTCAACGGACTCGGCGAACGTGCCGGAAACGTCGCCCTCGAGGAGGTCGCAATCGCCCTCGAGCACGTCTACGGCGTCGAAACCGTGGCCCTCGAGGAACTGTACGATCTGGCCCAACTCGTTGCCCGTTCGACGGGTGTCGAACTCCCCCCGAACAAGGCCGTCATCGGACAGAACGCCTTCACCCACGAGAGCGGGATCCACACCGACGGGACGCTGAAAGACGACAAGATGTACGAACCATACCCGCCCGAAACGGTGGGTCGTGAACGGCGTCTCGCACTCGGGAAACACACCGGCCGGGCCGGGGTGCGGGCTGCACTCGAGGAACACGATGTCGGTGCCACTGACGAACAGGTCGCCGCCATCGCCACTCGAGTCACCGAACTAGGTGATAAGGGCAAACGCGTGACGGATGCTGACCTCCTGGCGATCGCTGAGGACGTCACCGGCAACGATCGTGACCGAACTGTCGAACTCCTCGACCTCACCGCCGTGAGCGGGGGCGAGGTACCGACGGCGAGCGTTCGACTTACCGTCGGCGGTGACGAACGGGTCGCCTCAGGGACCGGCTCCGGACCGGTCGACGCCGCCGTCTCCGCTGTCCGATCGGCCATCGGTTCGGCCGCGGACGCCGACCTCGAGGCCTACCACGTCGACGCCGTTACCGGCGGCACCGACGCCGTCGTGACGGTCGAAGTGACGATGACACGGAACGATCGGTCCGTCACCGTTGCCCGCAGCGAGTCCGACATTACCAACGCGAGCGTCCACGCGATGGTCGACGCCCTCGATAGACTGCTCGAGGATGACACCCAAGCGTTGACGCCGGCGGACGACTAATCGACGGGCCGTAGCCACGTCACTCGACTCGCTCTCCCTCGATCCGAAAAGGTGCATTCAAGTATGCGCCACGACTTCGTGTGGGTATGCAAGACCAGGGACGCTCCACGCGAAAGCGCACCGGCGGCCGACTGAAACCGTTCAACAACCGACGCAAACACGAACTCGGTCGACACCCAACCGAGACACAGGTCGGTGAACCCCGATTCCGCACCGTCGACGTTCGTGGCAACGGCGAGAAAACCCGCGCACTCGCCACCAACGTCGCCAGCGTCAACATCGACGGCGAAACCGTCGCCGCCGAAATCAGTGACGTTCTCGAGAACGACGCAAACCCCAACTACGTCCGCCGAAACATCATCACCAAAGGCGCCGTCATCGACACGAGCGAGGGCGAGGCCCGGGTGACCTCTCGACCCGGCCAGACGGGACAGGTCAGCGCTGTCTTACTCGAGTAGCGATATTCTCCTGCGTTTTTGAGTTGTGACCGAGAAGCGACGTCTCCGTGGTGTGTACCGAGGGTGTACGATCGTCTCTCGACGATTACCCACGGACCAGAAAAGGCGCTGATCGGGCCCCTATGACAAAATTCCGTTCAGCGCATGCTCTCGAGGTCGACGAACGCCGACTGGTTGGCGCTCACCCACGTCGTCACTCGAGCGGGATCAGGACCGTGTTTGAAACGAGCGTCGAGTGATCCGGATGGTGTGGTCGGTCCCTTCACGCAAGAGACGACATCACGTTCACGGCCGTGGCGCAGCCTTCTGGAGGGCCGTCTCGGCGATGTTTCCACCGTAGTCCGCACACCGGGAGAGCGAGTCGACGATGAGGCCAAGTGACTGGGCTTCGATGCTATCGAGTTCGCGAAGTCGGTCGTCGATAGTACGCGTGTACTGGTCGATCTCGAGGACGGACTCGAGGGCCGCGTGGCCGAGTTCGGTCGCGTCGTCACTCCCGTCGGCGAAGAGGGCATCCATCGATTTCTCGAAAATGTCGAACGCCTCCGCGTGCAGTTCCCCGAGCGGATCGGCCACCTCAGCCGGCACGTCGTCGAGTTTGAGGGCGAGTTTGCTGATTTTGACGGCGTGATCGGCGACCCGCTCGAGTTGGCGAGCACTCGAGTGATAGTCGAAACAATCCTCACGGGAGACGCCGAGTTCTTCGGAGGCACGGGGCGACCGGAGCGTCGCCCGAAAGATGCGAGAGACGACGAGCCACAGCCGGTCGACGTCGTCGTCGCGTTCGACCACGTCCCTGGCGATATCGTCGTCGTTTTCGACGAGTGCTCGTACGGCGTCCTCGAGCATCGAGCCAGCGATCAGGCGCATCCGGGTGACGGCGTTGACGATCGACAGTTCCGAGGAGTCGAGTAAGTCCTGAATCACGACGCTGTCGGTCGTCTCCTCGAGGACCTCGACGCCCACGAGGCCCTGCGTCGCGTCGCGAATCGCCCGGCGCTGATCGGTGGTGATACGTCCGGCCTCGAGGGTGATGATGTCGAAGCCGCTCACGTACATCGTCATGACGGCGCGGGTCAGACGCTCCCCCTCGAGGTCCGAGATGTCGAGGGTACCCTTCTGTCGGTGGGTGTCACGTTGGGGGGTCAACAAGAGGGCGTCGTCCTCGGGGTAGAACTCGACGGTCGAGCCGGCGCTGACATCGTTTTCCGTTGCCCACGACTTTGGCAGTGAAACGGTGTACGTCGAACCGCCAGTCACCTGGACTTTTCGCGTCTCCATGCGTAGTAGTTTGGATAGAGCAATATAAATACCACTTACTCTATAGTGTCGGGCTTTTATTGACACATACCGGCCCATGTCTATTGGTTTTTGAATACCATCACCTCCAGACCTCTCGAGATTTGGACCGAGTCAATAAGTGGGTAACGTAGTACTATATAGACGTCATAGTAGCGTATTTAGAGACGATAGGCACAATAGGAGACCGATGGGAAACCGACCAGTCACGAGCACTGACGGCGCGTCACTCTCTCGCCGTCGGTTCACGCTGGGGGTGGCGGGGGCGACACTGTCCGGCCTCGCCGGGTGTCTCGTTCGCGGCTACGAAAGCGAACTCAGCGGAGAGATTCGTGTCGACGGCAGCAACACCGTCTTGCCCCACAGCGCCGTCGTTTCCGAGGAGTTTCAGTGGCGAAACAACCAGGTGATCATCCCGGTGCAGGGATCGGGGACCGGGGCGGGGTTTCAGCGCTTTTGTACGGGCGAAACGCAGGTCCAGAACGCCAGCAGACAGATCGTCGAGGACGAGGAAGCCATCTGCTCGGCAAACGACGTGAGCTACGTCGAACTCGAGACGGCACTCGATGGGATTGCCCTCCTCATCCACCCCGACAACGACTGGTGTGACGAACTCACCCTCGAGGAACTCGAGGCGATCTGGGAACCCGGTTCGACCGTCGAGACCTGGCGTGACGTCCGGCCTGATGACCCCGACTGGCCAGACGAAGAAATCGACCTGTACGGTCGAGACGCCGCATCTGGCACGTTCGACTTCTTTACCGAGGCGATCATGGGAACCGTCGGCGCGATCAGATCCGATTACTCCGCGAGTGCGGATACGAACGTCATCGTGCGTGGCGTCCGCGGATCGGAGCACGCCCTCGGTTTCGGTGGTGCTGGATATTACCAGGAAAACCAGGACGACCTCGAGTTAGTCGCCATCCAGAGCGACCAAGAGCCCGAAGAATTTTATAAACCAGTCGAAGAAAACATCGAACAGGAGCTGTATTCACCGCTCACTCGCCCACTTTACACCTACTTTCGCATGGAGGCCCTCGAGCGCGAGGTCGTCCGAGCGTTCGCGGAATTCTACTTCGAGGAAATCGACGACGAGGCTCGAGAGGCAGACGGCGTCGGCTCAGAACAACTTGCGTGGTCACAGTGGGCCGCGCGGCGGGCGAATTTCTACGGCCTGAGTGACGAACGCCTCGCTGAGAACCACGACCGGTTGCGCGAGGCCCTCGAGGAGGTGGACGCGTGAGCGTCGATACCGATCAGGGGGTCGACATCACGGATAGCGGGAGTTCGATCAACAATCGGAAGAACAACTTCGTGCGCTACGTCTTCTTTTCGTGTGCGCTGGTGACGGTGTTGACGACCCTCGGGATCATCCTCGTCCTTGTCCAGGGGTCGATCCAGTTTTTCAGCGAAGTTTCCCTGATCGAGTACTTCACGACAACGAACTGGTCGCCGGTCATCGAACCCCGGAGCTACGGCGTGTTGCCACTCATCTGGGGAACGCTCATGATCACCGTCGGCTCGGCGCTGGTCGCCATCCCCGTCGGTACCGCGACGGCCATCTACCTGAGCGAGTACGCAGATCCACAGGTGCGCCGAACGATCAAACCTACCCTCGAGATCCTTGCCGGGGTCCCCACCATCGTCTACGGCTTCTTTGCCCTCTCGTTCATTACCCCAATCATCCAGACGTTCTTCCCACAGACCGGCACGTTCAACGCCGCCGCCGGGGCAATCGTCGTCGGCATCATGATCATCCCGATGGTCTCCTCGCTTTCAGAGGACGCGATGAGCGCCGTTCCCGACGACCTTCGGAACGCCGCCTACGGCCTCGGCGCGACCAAATTCGAAGTCTCGACCAGCGTCGTCGTCCCGGCAGCACTCTCGGGCATCATCGCCTCGTACATTCTCGCGCTCTCCCGGGCGATCGGCGAGACGATGGCCGTCACCCTCGCCGCGGGAATGGCCCCACAGATCACGGGCAACCCGCTCGAGCCGATACAGACGATGACGGCCTACATGGTCGATATCGGCATCAGCGACGTCTCGGTTGGGTCGATCGGCTATCAGAGTCTCTTCGCCGTTGGCCTCACCCTCTTCGCGATGACGCTCTCGATGAACATCTTCAGTATGTGGATCCGGTCACGCTACCGGGAGGAGTACCAATGAGCATCGACACCACCACTCCCTTCAGCGACGCAACCGGCGATATCGAACGCAAACGACGGATCGGCCGCGCCTTCGTCGCGATCTGCTTCGCCTCGACGCTCGTCGGCATTGTGGCACTGGTTGCGCTCATCGCCGACGTCCTGTACGAATCCTGGGGCTGGGTCACCTGGGAGTTTCTGACCTATCCGCCCTCACAATCGGTCGATTACTTCCTCAACGGCACGCGAGGAGCCGGAATGTACCCCGCGATCGTGGGTTCGATCTTCCTGATCGCCCTCACCGCGGTGTTCACCATCTTCCTCGGTGTTGGGGCGGCGGTCTACCTCGAGGAGTACGCCCCCGAGAACCGACTCAAGTCGTTTATCGAAGCCAACATCGCGAACCTCGCGGGTGTGCCGTCGATCGTCTACGGCCTGCTCGGGTTGGCGATCTTCGTCAGGGCGATGCAACTCGGCGCGAGCCTCATCGCTGGTGCACTCACCTTGACGTTGCTCATCCTCCCGATTGTCATCGTGTCGACCCAGGAGGCCCTCAGAGCCGTGCCCGATTCCCAACGCCAGGCCGCCTACGGCGTCGGTGCAACGCAGTGGCAGGTCACTCGAGACGTCGTGTTGCCCCGAGCGCTCCCCGGGATCATGACCGGGACGATCCTCTCGCTGTCGCGAGCGATCGGCGAAACGGCCCCGATCCTGATGGTCGGTGCTGCGACGTCGATGTTCGTCGCACCCGATGGCCTTCGGAGCGCCTTCAGCGCGATGCCGATGATGATCTTCGAGTGGGCGACCCTCCCACAGGCGGAGTTCCAGCACGTCGCCGCTGCGGGTATCGTCGTCCTGCTCACCATCCTGTTGTTGATGAACGCGATCGCGATTTTCATCCGCAACAAGTACGACCCACGGTCCTGAGCAGGGTTCACCGATACAGTGAGCGGGTTCTTTATTTGACTTCGGCAAAAATACCCGGCCATGGTACTCAGAGAGTCAGGGACGGCGCTCGAGGCAGGAGATCCCGCACCGGCGTTCGAACTCGAGGGCGTCGATGGCGAGACTTACACCCTCGAGTCGTTCGCTGACGACGTGGCACTGTTGCTCGTCTTTACGTGCAACCACTGCCCGTACGCCAAGGCGAAGTTCGACCTCTTGAACGACCTCGCGAGCGAGTACGACGACGTCTCCGTGGTCGGCATCAACCCGAACGATGCCGAGGAGTACCCTGAGGATTCGTTCGAGAAGATGCAGGCGCACGTCGAGGATGGAGCGGTCGCCTACGACGCCTACCTGCGCGATGAGAGCCAGGCGGTCGCGAGAGCCTATGGTGCGGAATGTACCCCCGATCCGTTCCTCTTCGAAAACGACGACGGCACGTTCAGGTTGGTCTATCAGGGCCGACTCGACGATGCTCCTAACCCTGAGGACGAACCGACGCGATTCCAGATTCGGGAAGCCATCGATGCCGTCCTCGCCGACGAACCCGTCGACCTCGAGTGGGAACCATCGCGAGGGTGTTCGATCAAGTGGCGCGACGAGAAATAGCGGGGCGGCCGCAGGTTCCGTGACCCGGCCCTCGAACGCGGATTGATGGTACCCAAATCCTCTTCTGGTGTCCCTCTGCACACCCTGGTATGTCAGCCCCTGTCGACATCGACCGGTACTACGAACTCCGGTCGCTGACCAGCCTTGCAGTGTCGCCCGATGGCCAGACCGTGGCGTTCGTCACCGCCGAGTGTGACGCCACCGACGACGAGCGTCGACACGCGCTCTCGCTCGTTCCGGCCGACGGCTCGCGTGAACCGTATCGTCTCTCCAGAGCTTCCAGCGTGAGCGCACCGAAGTTTAGCCCTGACGGCGACAAATTGGCGGTGCTGGCCGCTCGAGAAGACGACCTCGCGGGAAAAGCCGGGCGCGGCGAACCCGAGGAAGACGGCGACGATACGGACGAATCCGACGAGAGGGCCACCGGGAACGCAGGCGGAGGAGCCGAGGATAAGCCGAAGCGACAGGTCTGGGTCTACGACCTCGAGTTCGGAGGCGATGCCCGTCAGGTCACGGCGTTCGAGGAGGGTGTCAGGGAGTTCGACTGGTCCCCCGAGGGCGACCGACTCGTCGTTTCCGCGCGTGACCCGACCGACGACGAACGCGAGTACCTCGAGCAACGCCGAGACGATGGGCCGATCGAGGTGACCCGGCTCCAGCACAAACGCGACGGGGCCGGCTGGTTGGACGACGTCACGACCTATCTCTTCGTCGTCGACGCCCGAACCGATGGCGACCCGGACGACGCCGAGAGCGCCCGCCGCCTCGACGCTGCTTACGGGGCGGGCTCGGGTGAACCACTCTCGGGCCTCCAGCCGCGCTGGGGACCGTGCGACCGGATCGCGTTCCTCACAAATGACACCGACCGTCCGGACGACTCCCTGGCGATGGACGTCTTCACCATCGCTCCCGACGGGACGGATCGGCGGAAACACACGGATGGAACCCTCCGAGTGAGCGCCCCGCGGTTCAGTCCGGACGGTGGTCGGCTCGCGTTCGTGGGTGGCAATCCCGAAAACTGGTACGAGCCGAGTGAGGTCTTCGTCGTGTCGGTCGACTCCACCTCGACGTCAGACGGCTATCGATCGCTTTCGGCATCCCTCGACCGCACGGTCGCTCGAGCAGGTGCCCCCACCTGGACCGACGACGAGACGCTCCTCTGTCCGTTCGCCGACGAAGGCCTCACGCGGCTGGTTGCCCTCGATGCCACCGGCGACGCGCCGCGACGGACGTTCGAGTGGCAAGGGACCATGCGGACGCTCGAGGCACTCGACGAGGCCGGGGGGACGGTCGCCGTCTGCTGCAGTTGTCCCGCGGACGGACCGGTGCTTTACGCGTTCGAGACCGAGGCTGCTGGGGCCGCCCAGGTCTCGAGCCTGGACGAGCCGACAGTGCTCGCAAACCCGTCGGACGAGGGGGTCACCCAGCTCCACGCGCTCAACGAATCGGTGCTCGAGGACCTCCCCACCCCGGCGGTTCGTCGAGTCACGTTCGAAAACAGCGACGACGAAGAGGTCGAGGCGATCGTCTACCTCCCGCCGGGGTTCGTCCCCGGCGAATCCGAACCCGCCCCAACTGTGGCGGCGATCCACGGTGGCCCAATGTCCTACGACGCGCCGACGTTCCGGTTCGAACACACGCTCTGGACGAGTCGGGGCTACATCGTCGTCCGCGTCAACTACCGCGGCAGTACCTCCTACGGCCGTGAGTTCGCCGAACGCCTGAAGGGATCACGTGGCCGCCTCGAGAGCGACGACGTCGTCTCCGGCGTTCGCCGACTCGTCGACGACGGCTGGGCCGACCCCGAGAACCTGTTCGTCACCGGGTTCTCCTACGGCGGTATCACGACTGCCCACATCGTCACCCGATACGACGACTTCGCCGCTGGCGCACCCGAACACGGCATCTACGACTTCTACTCGAACGTCGGCACCGACGACAACCACGCCTGGCACGAGTGGGAGTTCGGCATGCCCTGGGAGCACCCCGACACCTACCGGGAAATCTCGAGTATTACCGACGTCGACCGGATCGAGACGCCGCTTTTGATCACGGCCGGTGAGGAAGACTGGCGCTGTCCGCCGACGCAGGCCGAACAACTCTACGTTAGCGTCCGGAAACGCGGTGTCGACGCAAAACTCGTGATCTATCCGAACGAACACCACAACATCGGCGATCCGACGCGGGCAACACACCGCCTTCGGGAACTCACTCGTTGGTTCGATCAGTATCGAGAATCGTCGACAGCCGAGTAATCGAGACAGAATTGTAGGCGCCTTCATCGGGCGTCTGAAGGCCGATCGAGACGTGACCCTACCACGGGGCGCTGAAGGGGAGAGTTACAGGATGGAGGTCTTACGGTCGACGACGAACCCTTCTACTTCCCGACTGCACGACGATACTGTACCGGCCACGACGGACCTTCGTCCTCGAGCCCCAGCGTTTCCGCCCAGCGGAGGGGGAAGTACGGATCGCGAAGGAACTCTCGAGCGACGAGCACGAGGTCCGCCCGCCCGTTTCTGACGATCGCGTCGGCCTGTTCGGGGGTCGTGATCCCCCCGACGGCCCCCACGGCGACGTCGTCGACCGCCTCGGTTATCGACTCCGCGAGCGGGACCTGGTAGTTTGGTCCGGAGGGGCCCTGCTGGTCGGGATGGATCCCACCCGAACTGACGTCGATCAGGTCGACACCGAGGTCCGCTAACTCCCGTGAGAGGCGAATCGATTGCTCGAGGTCCCACGCGTCTCGGTCGGGCAGCCAGTCACTTCCGGAGATGCGGACGAAGACGGGTTTGTCGTCGGGCCAGACGGATCGAACGGCTGCGCTGACCTCTCGGACCAGACGCGTCCGATTTTCGAAGCTGCCACCCCAGTCGTCCTCACGGGTGTTCGTCACTGGCGAGAGGAACTGATGGAGGAGATAGCCGTGGGCCGCGTGGACCTCGGCAACCTCGAACCCGGCCTCGAGCGATCGTTTCGCCGACTGCTCAAACGCTTCGATAACGGCGTCGATGTCGGCGTCGTCCATCCGTCGCATCGCCTCCGGCGTCGTCTCGAACGGGTAGGCTTCGGGCGACGGCGAGAGCACCTCCCACCCGCCATCGTCAGGCGAGACGGGGGTATTCCCCTCCCAGGGCTGGTTCTTGCTCGCCTTGTGGCCCGCATGCGCGAGCTGGATCGCCGGCACGGAGCCCTGTTGACGAATAAAGGCGGTGATCGGTTCGAGCGCCTCGACGTGCTCGTCCGACCAGATTCCCAGGTCGTGTGTCGAGATCCGTCCGCGGGCTTCGACGGCCGTCGCTTCGGCCATCACGAGCCCTGCGCCACCGACGGCCCGACTCCCGAGGTGAACGCGATGCCACTCCCTCGCGAGGCCATCGGTCGGCGAGGAATACTGACACATTGGCGACACGGCGACCCGGTTGGGGATCTCGAGGTCACGCAACTCGAGTGAGGAAAAGAGCGTTGTCATCGCTCGGATGTTTCGAGAGGGTGGTGAAAACGACCGCGAAGCCCGCTGGCCTTGCCGGATCCAGGTGTGTAAACAGGCGTTTGGGTGGGTCGGCTACTCGAGGGCTCCGTGAGGTGTCCCCCAGAGTAGGGAGAGCCAGGGCCTCGAGTGGTCACTCGAGGAGGTACTCCCCGGAGTCTGACGACCCCTGACACTACCGAGATCGCCTACCCAGGACAGCCACCCTCTCGGCCGACACTCCCACCGTCGGGAGTATATACGAGTGGGCCACCTACGGTGCACCATGCCCTGGTCCCACCGCGACACGTTCGAGACGGCTCACCCTATCGTGGGCATGATACACCTCCCGGCACTCCCCGGTTCGCCCGGATACGAGGGCACTCGAGACGCCATCCGAACCCGCCTCCTCGAGGACGCGACGGCTCTCGAAACGGGCGGGGTCGATGCGATCATGCTCGAGAACTTCGGTGATACACCGTTCTATCCCGATTCGGTCCCGAAGACGACCGTTGCTGAGATGGCTGCGCTCACGACCACACTCACGAGCGCCGTCGACGTCCCCGTCGGCGTGAACGTCCTGCGAAACGACGCGGAAGCCGCCCTGGCCGTCGCCGCTGCCGGCGGGGCGGCGTTCGTGCGCGTGAACGTCCACGTCGGCACTGCCGCCACCGATCAGGGCCTCCTCGAGGGACAGGCTCACGAGACGCTTCGCCTTCGCGACCGGATCGACGCCGACGTGGCGATCCTCGCTGACCTCCACGTCAAACACGCGACCCCGGTCGGGGACACCGACCTCGAGCAGGTGACCCTCGAAACGGTCGTTCGAGGCGGCGCAGATGGGGTCATCGTCTCCGGCAGTGGAACCGGCCAGATCACCCCACTCGAGGACATCGAACGAGTCGTGAACGCGCTCGAGACGCTCGAGGCGCACGTGCCCGTCTTCGTCGGGAGTGGGGTGACACCGGAGACGATCACCGACTGCATCGCCGTCGGGGCCGACGGCGTCATCGTCGGGACGGCACTGAAAGAAGCGGGACAGACGACTAACCCAGTCGACGGCGCGCGGGTCGAGGAGCTCTGTACGGCGATCCAGGTCCCGTAGATGTACTTCGGTCGGGTTGCC
>PUKM01000080.1 GCA_003552325.1 Natrialbaceae archaeon
ATTTATATAGTGGCGTACGTCTCCTCGAGTATGTTCGATAAATCCGCCTGGATTCGGCTCCCGCGGAACGTACTGGTGGGCCACGGCGTCATCGACCAAACCGTCGCCGTCGTCGATGACCTTCATCTCACTGGCCGGCCGTTACTCGTCACGAGTCCAACCCCGCGGAAACTCGCGGCCGAACCGATTGCGGCCGCGTTCGAGGAGACAGGCATCGACCCGGCCATCGTCACCGTCGAAGAGGCCACGTTTGGAGCCGTCGAATCGGTGCTCGAGGCGGCAGAACGTGAACAAACCGACTACCTGATTGGTGTGGGTGGCGGGAAAGCCATCGACATCGCGAAAATGGCGACCGACCACCTGAATATGGGCTTTCTCTCGGTACCAACAGCGGCCAGTCACGACGGGATCGTCAGCAATCGTGGCTCGGTTCCGGATGGCGACACGCGACACAGTGTCGCTGCCGAACCACCGCTCGCCGTCGTCGCCGACACGGAGCTCTTAGCGAACGCCCCGTGGGAACTCACCACGGCTGGCTGTGCAGACATCATCTCGAACTACACGGCAGTGATGGACTGGCGACTCGCCCACCGCCTCAAAAACGTCGAATACTCGGAGTACGCGGCTGCATTGGCGGAGATGACGGCCGAAATCCTCGTGGGCAACGCCGATATGATCAGGCCGGGGCTCGAGGACTCCGCCTGGATCGTCACGAAGGCACTGGTCTCTTCGGGGGTTGCGATGTCGATTGCCGGCTCGTCTCGCCCGGCCAGCGGTGCCGAACACCTCTTTTCCCACCAGCTCGACCGGCTCGCACCGGGGGCTGCACTCCACGGTCACCAAGTCGGCGTCGGCTCAATCATGTCCGCATACCTCCACGGCGGCGACCGCGGCTTCTGGACCGACATCCGCACAGCGCTCTCGAGCATCGACGCCCCGACGACGGCGGCCGAACTCGGCATCGACGACGAAACCGTCATCGAGGCGCTCACCACCTGCCACGAGATTCGTGACCGGTATACGATCCTCGGCGATGGGATGGACGAACAGGCCGCCCGAGAGGTCGCCCGAACGACGGGCGTCATCGGGTAAAAGCACTCGAGAATCAATCCACGCCCGCCACCGCCAGCCCAGCGCTAGGGAAGGCTGACACCGTGGCGAGCCAGGAACTGACTCGCCTGTTTGATTTCGACGGGACTCCCGATAATCCGACAGTAGCCGTCTTCTTCGGGAAAAATCGTTACCGTACACTCCTCGTCGAGTTGCGCCTCGAGGCCGCTCAGTGCGGCTTCCGGGATGACGATTTGCGTACTGTCACGCAAGCTCGACGGATCGGGCATCTGTATAACACGTCACGAGCCCGTCGTTTAGGTGTGTCGAAGTTCGGATCACTCGAGTGAGGGGCAACTGTTCGGACCGCTGGCGTACCAGGTCGAAAGGGTTTTTCGCTACGGACGGATGAGCCTAGGTAGAATGGGGCTCGAGGAGGAGATCGATGCAATCGAAGAAGAGATCGCCAATACGCCCTACAACAAGTCGACAGAGGCCCACATCGGCCGGCTGAAATCGAAACTTGCCGAGAAGAAAGAGAAACTCCAAAATCAATCCTCGGCAGGCGGTGGCACCGGATACTCCGTCGAGAAGACGGGTGACGCGACGGTGGCCCTGGTCGGGTTCCCGAGCGTCGGCAAGTCCTCGCTGTTGAACTCGTTGACCAACGCCGAGAGCGAGACGGGCCAGTACGAGTTCACCACGCTCGACGTCAAACCGGGAATGTGCAAACACCGCGGCGCCAATATCCAGATTCTCGACGTGCCGGGATTGATCGAAGGGGCGGCAGACGGCCGTGGCGACGGGAAGCAGGTCCTCTCAGTCGTCCGAAACGCCGACCTCATCCTGTTCGTACTCTCGGTCTTCGAGATCGAACAGTACGACCGGCTCCAGGAGGAGCTGTACGACATCAACATCCGTGTCGACCAGGAACCCCCACGCGTGACGATTCGTCCCAAAATCAAAGACGGCATCAAGATCACCTCGAGCGCCGAGCAGGAGCTGGACGAGCAGACGATCAAAGAGGTGTTGCGCGATCAGGGGTACGTCAACGCAGACCTCAACCTCGGCGAGCAGGTCGATATCGACCGTCTGATCGACGGCCTCATGGAAAACCGGGAGTACATCCCGTCAATCACCTGCGTCAACAAAGTCGATCTGATCAATCCCGAGTACAAACAGACGGTCGACGAGCAACTTCGTGAACGGGGTCTCGACCCCGAGGAAGTCACGTTCATCAGCGCCGAAGTCGAACGCGGCCTCGAGGCCCTGAAAGACCGAATGTGGGAAAACTTGGGGCTGATCCGCGTCTACATGGACAAACCAGGTCGTGGGGTCGATTACGAGGAACCACTCGTTCTCCGCAAAGGGTCGACGATCGAAGAGGCCGTCAGCAAACTCGGCGGCGAGTTCGAAGAGCGGTTCCGGTTTGCACGGGTGTCGGGGCCGAGTGCCACCCACGACGAACAACAAGTTGGCGATCAACACGTCCTCGAGGACGAAGACGTGCTCAAGCTCATTTTACGTCGGTAGAACCAGACCCGTCGTCTGAAAAACCAGGGTTGATTTGTCGGACTGGGGGACAGCTATACCGTGGCCGCCGGGAACGTCCTCGGTGCACTCGAGGGAGGTCTCGGACACAAACGGGCCGCCACAACCGCTCACACCGCGGTACTTTTACGTCCACCAGAGAATACGAGCACATGGTCGACGTCCTCGACAACAAGCGCGCGGCGACACGATTTCGTATTCTCGTCGAGATCGCCGAGCGCCAACCCGCCGTCAGCCAGGGCGAAATCGCCGACGAAGTCGGCGTCACGAGCCAGGCTGTCAGTGAGTATATCCGTGACCTCGTCGCGGACGATTACGTCGAGAAGGAAGGACGATCACGGTACCGCGTCACGAACGAAGGCGTCGATTGGCTCTTTCAGGCCGCCGGCGACGTTCGCCGCTTCGCCGACCACGTCACCGAGGACATCCTCGGTGCGATGAGCGAAGACGCCGCTATCGCGACAGCCCCACTCGAGGCCGGCGACCCCGTCTCACTCACCCTCGAGAACGGGCTCCTCCATGCCTCACCCGGAACCGTCGGCCCGGCGACGGGCGTCGCGACGACTCACGCCGACGAAGGCGAGGACGTGGGTGTCACCAGCTTCGAGGGGGTTATCGACCTCGAGCCGGGCACCGTCACGGTCTGGCAGGTGCCGCCCGTCCGTGCCGGTGGCAGCGGGTCGGCCTCGCTCGAGACGATTGCGGCGGGCTGTGAGGCAAACGATCTCGTCTTGGCCACCGGAATCGAGGCGATCGTCGCCCTCCGACAGGCCAATATCGAGCCGGCAACGACGTTTGCCGTGGGGAACGTGGCCGCTGATGCCGCCGAACGCGGGCTCGAGGTTGCCGTCGTCGCCACGACGGATGCCGTCGGTCGGGTTACGGACGTCCTTCGCGATAGCGACGTGACGTACGAAGTGCTCGAGGGGTAGGACGCTCACTCTCCGGAGCGGTGAGGGTGTTGGGACTGCTCGAGGGGTGATCTACGGGGACTCGTTGCGAGCGTACCCACTCGAGGGAGGGTACTGATATCGTAGGCAAACATCCTAACAATGCGCCCTCAGTCAGCGTGTTCTTTGACCGTCGCATACGCTTCCTGGACCTCTCGAAACGCGGCCTCGTCACCGCCACGGTCCGGATGGACCTGTTTGACACGTTCACGATAGGCGTCCCGGATTTCGTCGCTGTTGGCGGTGCTGGAAACGCCGAGTGTCTGATACGCCGTCCGAACCCGGCTCTGGAACGCCGTCATGGCCGGTTCCCGTTCGATTTCGGGCACCTCGAACGGCAGCCGATGGCCGAGATGCACTCCCGGCATCTCGTGTTCAGCCAGGATAACGTAGGTATCCGAGATGTTCTGGATTCTGAAAAACGTCTGCGGGTCAAACGTCACCGCCACGTCTCGCTCCGGCAGATAGAACGCCACTCGCGTTCCCGTCCCCTCGAGCGGATACTCCTCGGCGTATCGCTCGCCGATCTCTCCGAGGTAACGGCGGATCTCCTGGCGGCGACGTTGCTCGCTCGAGTAGGTTGCCGTTTCGTCGGCGTAGCTCACCGGGTCGGACGGGAACAGTCGTTCCCCGAGGGCGAATAGCGCCGTTGCAAAGAGTGTAAAGACCCCACCGAGGGCCAATCCGGCCAACACCGTCGGCGGTATCACCTCCAGCACGCTCGTAGGCACACCCGGGGGTAAGACATCGATGACAAAGAAGGGCTCGCTCCCGGCTGGGTAGTGGGTCGCGGGTGGCGGGTAGTGGTCAACCGATATACCGCAGGTCGTCGTCGCTCGGGACGTCCATGGCCTGTTGTTGCTGTTCCATCTCCTGGATCTTGCCGATGACGTCTTCCATCTCGTCGGCGCGCTCGTCGAGGGATTCGTACGCGAGTTCGAAATCCAACAGCGCCTCGAGCACCTCGAGCACAGCACGCGCACTCTTGGGGTCGACCAGGTAGCCGCTGGTTTCGCCCATTAGGCAAGTCGCGTCGAAGCCACGCCGAGCACCGAGACCAAGCATCAGCCCGGAGACCCCAACGATGCCGCCCGCGGGTTCGTTCTCGCGGAACTCGACACCCACGGCCTCGAGCTCGTCGATCATCGACTCGTCAGTGACGGCACCGAGGACGGCGTACTCGTCGATGAGTTCACCCGTGGGAACTCCGCCGAGCGCGTAGAGTTCGCTCACGTCGAACGTCTCGGC
>PUKM01000240.1 GCA_003552325.1 Natrialbaceae archaeon
CTCGAGATCGAGATCTCCATTACCAACTTCGGTCGACTCTCCCGCTTCCAGGTCGACATCGGCGACGTGAACCAGCGAGATTCGGTCGCCATACTCCTCGAGGAGGGACACCGGGTCCGAGCCCCCAACGGCCGCCCACCCGGCGTCGAGTTCGAACCCGACCCGGTCGTCGGTCTCCTCGAGCAACCGCTCCATCGCCGGTGTCCCATCACAGTCGACGAACTCGTGTTCGTGGTTGTGATAGTGGAGCGTAAAGCCAGCATCGTTCACGGCTGTCGCGGCCTCTGTCAAGCGGTCGGCTGTCTTCGCGACAGCCGCTGGCGACTCGAAATGGCTGTCGTCCAGATAGGGGACGACGAGCCTGTCACAGCCGAGGCGGCGGTATCGCTCAAGTGTCGCTTCGAGATCCGTTTCGAGAGCCTCGAGGTCGACGTGGGCACCGGCAACGTCGAGGTCCGTTTTCTCGAGCGCTTCGAGGACGGGTGAGAGCGTTCCCTCGGTCACTCGGTGGGCGAATTCGACGCCGTTGAAACTGGTTTCACCGACGGCCTCGAGTACGGCCGGGAGTGGCTGGTCGACGTCACGCAACGTGTAGAGTTGAATCGCCGTCTGTGCCATAGCGTAGAATGCTTCGGGTCGGTATTGAAGTCTCGCTTCCGTCTTGGGCCATCGATAGGCGGCCGACGCTACGCTTATACCGTGTTCGATCGAACTTCGAATACTGATGCCGACGAAAGTCGCCCGACTGATCGAAAGCTACGACCTCGAGGGATTCGGTACTGAGCTCGAGGACCGGTGGACTGGGTCGGGATACGAACGCGAGAGCCTTCGAGCACTTGCCCGACGGTTCAACATCGAGGTGCTGGGTGTCCAGATGGATCGAGCCGGATTGTCGCCGCTCGAGGGTGAAGTGGAGAATACGTATCGACTGCTCAGGTCGGATGAGGTCAGTGCCGGGATGCGCGTTCAGGCCGAGCGGGAACTCGAGCGGGCTGGAATCGATGTCGATTCCCTTCGACGGGATTTCGTCTCTCACCAGGCTATCCACACGTACCTGACGAGTGACCGTGGTGCTGAGGGGCCTGGGTCCAGACAAACACCAGCAGAACGGCTCGAAAAAGATATTGACTCGGTTCAGCGCCTCGCGAGTCGTCTCGGAGCAGTTACCGAAGACACGATCGACCGGTTCAGCGATGGCGAGTTGCTCAGCGACGAAGAGACCTCGGTCATCGTCGACGTCACGGTCCTCTGTGAAGCCTGTGGTGAGCAGTACGATGGGGCGACGTACCTCGAGTCGGGTGGTTGTGGGTGTCTGGAGGCCGATGAGTAACGCTTCTCACCGGGAGTGACGGCATTGATATAAGTGGTTCCCGACCAAAGTGGGCGGTAATGAGTTCGCCGGCAATCACAGAACACCCCCGTGTCGTCGTCGAAAACATCGGGGGCATCGATTCGACAACCGTCACGTTGGAAACGGGAGTCAACGTTTTGACCGGAAAAAACGCGACCAACCGTACGTCTTTTTTGCGCTCTCTCATGGCCGCACTCGGCAGTGATAAGGCTGCTCTCAAAGCCGACGCGACGTCTGGTTTCGTTCGCCTGCAAATCGGAGACCGTACATACGAACGCCGATTCGAGCGTCAGAACGATCACGTGGTCGTCTCGGGTGAGCCATATCTCGACGATCCCACGCTCGCAAATCTCTTTGCGTTCTTACTCGAATCGAATACCGCGAGACAAGCCGTGAGCCAACAACGGGATCTCCGGGAGGTCATCATGGAACCGGTTGACGTCGATGGCATCGAGTCCGAAATCGAGCTCGCGAAAGCAGAACGGCGACAGATCGACGAGGAGCTCGACCGACTCGAGACGACCCAGTCCAGATTGCCCGGTCTCGAAGCCAAAAAACAGTCACTCACGACCGATCTCGAGGAGGTCGAAGCGACGCTCGAGGAGCGTCGGCGGGAACTCGAAGCCGTGCGATCTCAGTCTGGAGGGCCCGAGGATTCGGATCTCGATGCGTTGCTCGACGAACTTCAGGAAGCTCGCGGGGAACTCGAGGAGACGGGCTTTCAACGTGACACCGAAGCCCAAAGCATTGAAACACTCGAGGCTGAACTCGAGGAGTTACAGGATGAACAAGCCAAGCTTCCCAGTGCCCTGGAATCGAATCCGGAGGCGATCGAAGCCGAACTCGATGAACTCCGAGAACGGGTTCGATCGATCGAATCGGCGACGACACAGCTCCAGAGCATTATCCAGTTCAACGAGGAGATGCTCGAGGGGACGAACCCGGAAATCACGGCTGCACTCCAGGAACCGTCATCCGAATCGGTGACGAATAAACTTTTGGAAGATTCCTCGACAGTCGTTTGCTGGACCTGTGGCTCGGAGGTCGAACAATCACAAATAGAATCGACTGTCGACCGTTTGAACGCATTGCGTCAGGAAAAGCTGTCCGAACGAAATAAACTCAGAAAAGATATTGATGACCGACAGGCGACGCTCCGTGAGGCCGATCAGATCGAACGAAAACGAAGGCAGCTGGTCGACCGAATCGAAGACACGGAGGCCGAATTAAAACGCCGACGAGAACGCCTCGAGCGTCTCGATACCACCGAGTCGGATCTCGAAGCGCGCATCGAGGAGCTCGAGACACAGGTGGAACGCGCCGAATCCGCGAGTGAGGATGAGACGCTCGACCGCCAGAAAGACGTGACAGAACTCGAATTCCGCCGATCACAGATTGCGAAGCAACTCGAGTCAGTATCGGATGAGATCGATGACGCGGAGGCAGCAGCGGGACGTATCGAGGAACTCCAGGAAGAGCGCGAACGTGTCTCAGACCGATTGACGGACCTTCGAACGCGTATCGAACGGATCGAACGCGAGTCCGTCGAGGCTTTCAACGAACATATGGCGTCTGTGCTCGACATCCTCGAGTACGACAACCTGGCTCGTATCTGGATCGAACAGACAGAACGAACGGTTAGAGAGGGACGTCAACACGTCGACCAGTCCGTTTTCGAACTCCACATCGTTCGGCAAACTGATGACGGTGAGACGTACGAGGATACGCTCGAGCACCTCAGTGAAAGCGAACGGGAGGTAACGGGGCTCGTCTTTGCCCTCGCGGGCTACCTCGTCCACGAGGTGTACGAGGAGGTCCCGTTCATGCTCCTCGATTCCCTCGAGGCGATCGACTCGACTCGAATAGCCGCACTGATCGACTACTTCAGTACGTACGCAGAGACCGTCGTCACGGCGCTGCTGCCAGAGGACGCCGCCGCACTCGATGAAGATTACCGGCGGATCACCTCGATTTGAGCCGCGGAGACCGCCACACCCAAACCACCAGGCGTCGAATCGGTGGCCATGACTGATGGGTTGCCACCGGAGCTTCGAGAGCGCTGGACGCGTGCGGGCTCGAGGGAAGACCGGATCGAGGTCGCACTCTGGACCATCGAGACGGAGACGACGGTGTACGACCACCGTGAGACACCCCATCTCGATGGCAGTACGATCCAGCCTCGGGCGTTGTTATCCATCGAACTGACGCTCTCACCGCCGCTTTCGCTCATCGGCATCTCGCCCTCGAAGGCGTTCTCGATCGCCAGGGGTGCTGCGCGTGATCGTTTCGTGTCGATGCTCGAGGCCGAGGAGATCGAGGTTCGTGGGCAACGCAAACAGGTTGCCTTCGATCGCGGTGATGGAGAAGCTGGACGGTGGTTCGTCTTCGAGACGACACAGCAGGCCGCGGAGGTACAGATCGAGACCGAGACGCACGTGGCGGTCTGGCCGACAGCGACGAGTTTCCGGATGGCCGGCGGGACGGTTCCACTCGAGTCCCCGGTGTCGACAGGGATGTCGGACGCCAGCCAGTCCGAAAAACCGACCGAGGAGAACCAGTTCGTCGTCGATCCCGAGACTGACCGCGAGCGGATTGCGACGTTCGTTCGACACGTGGCACGCAAGAGCCTGGAGGGCCCGTGACAACCGGCAGAGAAGAGGACAACAGACACGCGTAAGTGGCGTCAATCCTAAGCCACGTTCATGCCCGAGGCAACTGATCTCGAAGAACTCCGACGGGGCACCGATCTCGTCAAGCGCGGGTTCGCCAGAATGCAAAAAGGTGGGGTTATCATGGACGTCGTGACCCCCGAACAGGCCGAAATCGCCGAGGACGCTGGTGCCGTCGCCGTCATGTCACTCGAGGCCGTGCCGGCGGACATCCGAAAGCGTGGGGGCGTCGCTCGGATGGCGGATCCGGCTGATACCGAGGAAATCGTCGACGCGGTGTCGATTCCCGTCATGGGGAAAGCCCGCATCGGTCACCGTGTCGAAGCACAGATTCTCGAGGCCGTTGGGGTCGACATGATCGACGAGAGCGAGGTGCTCACCCCAGCGGACAACGACTACCACATCGATAAACGTGAGTTCACCGCGCCGTTCGTCTGTGGCGCTCGAAACCTGGGTGAAGCACTCCGACGGATCGACGAGGGGGCGGCCATGATTCGGACAAAGGGTGAAGCCGGTACGGGTGACGTCAACCAGGCCGTCTACCACCAGCGGACGATCAAAGGCGAGATTCGCAAACTCGAGGGAATGCAGTGGGACGAACGGGAGGCCTACGCCCGAGAGATCGAGGCCAATGCCGACCTGGTTCACGAGGCTGCTGAGATGGGACGACTGCCGGTCGTGAACTTCGCAGCGGGTGGCATCGCGACGCCGGCCGACGCCGCGTTGATGATGCACC
>PUKM01000280.1 GCA_003552325.1 Natrialbaceae archaeon
GAGAAGCTCGCGAACAACAAGAATATCCAGACGCTGCTCGAGGCGCCGAAGAGTCGAGAACGACTGGAGATGACTCTCGACGAGCTCGACAAGGACTACGACTACATCGTCGTCGACACGCCGCCATCCCTGAATGTCCTCACCGACAACGCCCTCGTCGCGACCGGCAACGTCGTGATCCCCGTCATTCCAGAGAAGCTCAACGCCAACAGCCTCCAGATTTTCGCAAAGCAGCTGAGTTCCCTCGAACAGGCGTACGGGGACATCAATCGACTCGCGATTGTCTGTAACCGTGTTGAGCAGAACAGCGAGCACCGAGACACCATCGAAGAAATCAAATCAGCCTACTCCCTCCTAGTGTTCGAGATCCCGAAGCGGACCGACCTCTCCCAGTCGATCGGCGAGGGGGTGTCCGTCTTTGGCTTCGGCAAGGAGAACCAGCGCGTCGAGGATGCACGCGACCTGTTCAACGAGATCGCCGACCTGTTCGACGAGACGTTTGAGAAGACCGCACCCGAGGAGGTGGAAGCATGAGCGACGGCTGGGGTGATGCTTCCGGCATCGAGGGCAACTACGAAGAGGAGGACGACGAGGACGATTCCAGCGAAACGAGTGAGGTGAGTGAAACGGTGGAAACCAGTTCATCGACCGAAACGACCGAATCGGCTTCAACGAGTGAAACGAACGAAACGAGCAAAACGAAGACGAACATCAAAGACGAGTGGAACGGGCGGACTATCTACATTCCCGACGATGTCCTCGACGAGATGGAGGATACCTACCTCGAGTCCCAGCTAAAGCTCCGCAAGGCGGGGCAGGACGAGTTCAAAAAAAATCGCCACTTCTACCCGCTACTCGTCCAGTTTGGTGTAGAAGCACTCTCTGAGGCAGATGCTGAGGAAATTCAGGCTCGGCTTTCGGAACTCGGAGACGAATGACCTCGCGCAGAACGGACCGACAATAGTTGAGACTGGCCCTCCCAATGCATCGGCCGCAGAGCGAGCATGATTGCTGAGACTGTTTCTTTTCAATCGATGATCTCAACTCGAACTCAGCCACCCACGGAGCGGAGCCGCTACTCGCGAGAAAAAACAGAGTCCCTCTCCACCACAGCCGATCCCACCGCAATAATCCCGCCTACCCACCGAGGACCCGGAGCAACGACTGGGACGGTGAGTGATGCGCTCTCTCGAGAGATGTTCGAGACGGCGTCGGACTCGACAGCCGGGGACGCCGCGGAGTCCCGACACGGAGAGACGCAGCCACTGCACATCGACTACTCGCCCTTGCTCGACTTTGTCTCGTCGGCAATGCCGGGCGGTCGTCGGTCCGCGCTGGTGTCCCTGGGTCGTTCGTCGATTGCCTCGTCCGTCGAGGTGGTCTCCACTGGTTCCGTACCCTCTTCTGGCGGGTGGGGGGCAGACGGGGACGCAACTGAAGTCCGCTCGGAGTCGAGCAGCCACGGGAAGATTATCCGTCCGAACTCGAACGTCATGACGAACAGGAGCGGCGCCAAGAAAATTCCGTACCAACCGAACAGAAGCGGACCGATAGTGTATGCGAGCATCACGGCGCCGACGTGGAGTGTCCGTCCGCTGACGTAGGGCCGGAGCAGTTGGTCGGGAATGTAGTCCACGACGACGAACGAGACCAAGAAGAACACGACGGGGAACCAGAGAGCCTGAGGGTCGAGCCAGAGCGCGCGTCCGAGAAGGTACGCGCCCACAGGCCAGGTCACGATCTTGATGCCGATGACTGGAATGAGGCTTGCAACTCCCACGAGCAGACCGAGGAAGGCCGCCTCGGGGATCCGAGTCACCTGGGGGGCGACGACGTTGAGGAGCGAGTAAACCGTCGCCGCGAGCACCCCGGTCAACAGGGCGTTCAGGATATTTCCGAAATAGACGTTGTGGAGGTCGGCGTCGACTGTCGTGAAGTACGTCTCAAGTACCCCGCCGTCCTCGACGAACGTATCGCGTGCCCAGCGACTGATACGGTAGTCGTCCCGCAGGAGATAGAACACCAGGATGAGAACGATGAATCCGTGGATTCCCGCGTTGAACGCCACTCCGACCGACGAAAGCACCGAATCCGCGATCTCTCCCAGAGCCGGTCCGAACTGAATGTCGGCGAGTCGGGCAGGGTCTGCGACCACCGCTTCGAGATACTGCCCGAAATCAGCGAGCAGAGCGGTGATATCGAGGTATGGTTGCACGAGCGTCTCGAACTCTCCAAAGACGTCCGACTCCAGCAGGTCCGTCAGCGACCCGATGAGGATCGCGAACGCCCAGCCGATGATGAACAGTAGCGGTAATACCGCCGTCAGCAACGTGACGGCGACGGCGATGGTCCGTGACTGGAGACGGGTGTTGATGCGTCGGAACACCGGGCGCGTGACGTAGTAGATGAACAGTCCCATCACGACAGTGCCGACGAACCTCCACCCGACGTACAGGAGCCCGGCGACCGTCGCGATAGCGACGAGCCAGAGGACCGCGCGACCGGGATCGGACGGGATCCATCTCAACGTCGGCTCAAACTGTTCGACGGACGATGCGTTCGACGGGGCCGTTGCGTTCGGATCGTTCGGTGGATCTTCGGGCATTATATACTGCTAATATGGACAGTGGTCGGTGATAGGTGAGCGAAGACACGAGTTCGTCCGGTCGGCGAACGTCTTACGCCCCGACTTTGGACCAATCCCGAAGACGTTCGGGACGGTGTCGTTGAATTCAGTCGAGTGATTCCTCGCCACCATCGGTTTGGCCAATCGGGGACGGTTGGGTGTCGGGCGAGCGTCCGGGGAGCCAGTCACCGATGTTGGCGGCGACGTAGTCTCGGCCGCCGAGGCCGAACGCGATACCGACGGCGAGAGCGACGCCGGCAGCCAGGCCCCAGGCCGCGGCCTGTGCGAACGTATTGAGGATCTGCACGTCGACCCCCATCGTGCCCAGCCCGATAACGATTGCAACGAAGTACAGGAACACACGCATTCCATCGGCGAAGATGTCAGTGTAGCTGGTCTCCGTGATCGTTTTCGTGTGCGCGACGACGTCGGCCAGGAAGTCAGCGAGCACGAATCCGAGGACGATGACGAGCGCACCGGCGACGAATGCCGGCAGGTACGAGACGGCAACCGCGATCCACTCCGAGAGGAGTTCGACCGCGAGGGCGTCGGCCGCCGCGAGTATCGCCAGTGCGTACACGAAATATGCGCCGACGCGACCGATACTTCGCGAGACCGCTTTCTCAGTCCCACCCAGCGCACCGCCGAGCGGCGTTTTCATAACAAGTCGATCGACCTCGGTCCGGTCGGCGACGCGTCGGACGCCTCCGCCGACGAGGCGACCGATGACCCAACCGATGAGCAGAATGACTACTGCGCCGAGGAGCTGGGGCAGGAAGTTGATGACCCCCGCGATGGCCTCTTGGAGATAGTCTGGAACGCCCGGGGCATCGATCTGCAACACGAGGGTATTTGTGAATCCCATAGCCGTGACTTGGAGTTATAACTATATTGTTACTAACATCCTGTTTTTGGTAATTGTACAGAATTTTGTATTTACCGAACAGATACAGTATCCCGTTTTTGCAGAGACTATGCATTGTCAGGTACTGTCGAATCATCGTTCGGCCACAGAACTCGCTCTCAAGTGCGTTGGACGGACTATTCGGCTAGTAGACTAGAGGACATTCCGGCCCCCTGGAGACGTTCCTGATCGTTGTGTCACTGATTGTTCCGGTTTCGCGCAGATGAATATAGCTCCTCAATCTCTTATAGAATTATTTGTCAGATCGTGGTTCTTTCCATCGGGTATGGGGACCGGATTCACGAGGGGCATCGAAGCGCCACTCACTCCGTGACCTCCGACTCGTCCAGTTGCGAACCCCGCTCCCGGGGCCGGTTCACCACCGTCTTGTCGGGGAGTTCTCGTTGTCGTCGCAGCGATCGGGTGAGCAGCTGCTGGAGCCACGTCTCGTCGTCCGGATCCGGTTTCTCGATTATCTCGTACTCGACGAGGACGTCGCCGTCGTCGGCCGCGGAGAGACGGAAGTAGTTGAGCTGGTAGGAGGCGTAGTAGACCGGTGGGAGAACCCCGAGGAGCGGGTCGACTCGATGGAGGCGTTTCAGCCACGTCCCAGTGTTGATGACGAGTCGACCGTCGACTTCGGTCGCCGACGGCCGGTGCGTGTGCCCGTAGACGTACACGGCGACCCTCGGTTCGGACGCGAACACGTCTCTGGCCCGGTCGAGGTATTTCTCGACGGGTTCCCGGTCAGTTGGCGATCGGACGAGGCCGAACCGCCTGAGTGTCTTTCGCGCATCCCACACGAACACGGCGAGCGGGATGGAAATCGCCAGCAACAGCACGATGATGACCAGATTTCCGGCGAGAACGAGTTCGACCAGTTGCCCGGCCGGCCCGAAGAAGCCGAGTAGTTCCTCGACCAGGGTGAGTGGTAGCGACCACACGTCGAACCAGTCGAGCGCGAATATCGCGACGTACAGCAGACCCACGTTGAACAGGAGGAGGAACGGCACGACCGAGAACCGCAGCCACGAACTCATCTCCCGATAGAAGTAGTTCGAGATTAGCCAGTCGGGGATCTCGGTCATTGGCGTCACGGCCTGGATATCCTTCAGCCAGTTGTACTTCCCACGACCGGAGAGCTGCCCCGCGCGACTCGTTATCTGTCGGTTCACGAAGTAGCCCGGTGGGTTCGCATACGGATTCCCGAAGTCGGGGATCCGGTTGTTCGGATCCTCTTGCATGCCGTGTTCGACGTGAACGGCCGAATCACCGACTGTCCGCTCGATCGACACCTCCTGCTCCAGTGTGACATTGTACTCCGCCAGTCGCTCCACGTACTCCGGGTAGGCCGCGAGTTCGTAGTCGTGGTTCCCCGGGATGAGCGTGATCGGTATCTCCCGGCCAGTCACTTCGAGTTGCTCGAACAGTTCGGGGTAGCGGTCGAGGAGCGCGTCGAACTTTGCCGGCCCCTCGACCTCCGTGAACTCCCAGAGCCCGAACGCGTCGCCGTTGATTATCAGTTCGGCGTCCTCGTCGCTGTGTTCGAGATCCTCGAGAAACGCGAGCAGTTCGTCGAGGAAATCCACCTGCTGGAGCTGCTCGTCCCCGCCGACGTGGAGGTCGCTGATGAAGTAGTACACGTCGGCCATATCGCTACTCGCTGCCCTGGTTTCTGGAGTCACAGCCCCTCGATTCGACCTGGTCGGTTACGATCCGTGTCTCTCCGGCGCGTCGAACGACCGGTCGCATCGGTTCGAACCGCATTGTGGCCGCCAGATACCGACCACCGAGGTGGATGACGTCGTGACGGCAATGCGGCCGGTGACATCCTCGGAGACAACGGTCTCGCGTCCCCGTCGTGTCGAAGGTCGATCTCCCGGACGCGGACATGCCGATGTCTGAGGGGGGTCGGATATAGTTATTACTACGTTACGCAAGCGGTGATCGAACCATCGGTGAGAAAGCTCGGCATATACGAGCGGGCGTCCGAGGAGTCCGCGCCGAAACCAGCACACAGCGAAATAGTCTTCCCCCCGAGTCGGTGCTCCTCTTTGTCGACATTCCGAGACCACGGAGATCGGATCGATTCCCTTCTCGGATCCTACTGCAGGACGCGCGGGGAGGTAAGCAAACCTTTCGTTCTAACGACTGTCTCTAACTAAGTCCTCTGACAGGGTAATAGGGGTGTGAGTTCACTTGTTGTACTCAGATTCGGCGACATGGACGGCGCTGAAGCCATGCGCGACAGGATGTACGACCTCCAGAAGCGGGAGCTGATCAAGATCGAGGACGCAGCAGTCGTCGTCCGAAACGAGAAGGGGCGTGCGAATGTCAAGCAGGCGCACAGCCTCGTCGGTGCGGGCGCACTGGGCGGCGCCTTCTGGGGGATGCTGATCGGGTTGCTGTTTTTCGCCCCGTGGCTCGGACTGTTGGCCGGCGCCGCCGGCGGCGCACTCTCCGGAAAACTCGGCGACATCGGCATCGACGACGATTTCATCAATGAGGTACGGGACGCGATCGAGCCCGGAAACTCCGCGCTGTTCCTGCTGGCACGGGAAGGCAATATAGAGCGCATCAAGGAGGAACTGTCGGACTTCGAGTACGACTTCGAAATCATCGACACGAACCTCTCCCCGGAAGACGACGAGCGCCTCCGCGAGACCTTCGCCGCCGAGGAAGTCGCCGGGTGAGTCTGCTGGGGCCACATGGCCGACGAAAGCCCAGTTATACGAGCGGAAACCGTACCCCCTGATCGTCTGGAACGTCCTGACCACCTACCACACGATATTTGATGCGACTCGTCCAGGTTCTGATCCCCGAGGGGACCCGATCGGCCGTCCTCGACGCGCTCGACGACCAAGGTATCGATTACGCCGTGTTCGACGAGGTCGGCCGTGGTGACTTCGAGGCGATGGTTCAGTTTCCCGTCCCGCCGAGCGGCGTCGAACCGGTGATGGACGAACTGATCGAGGCCGGTATCCGGGAGGACGCATACACCATCGTCCTCTCGACGGAGACTGTCGTCTCGCAGCGACTGTCCGCACTTGTCGAACGGTTTCCCGGCCTCCGGATCTCGCGCGAGGAGCTGTACGCACGGGCGCAGGATCTCGCGCCGGCGAACTCCACCTTCTTCGCGTTTCTCCTCCTGAGCACCGTCATCGCGACGACGGGTCTGCTACTCGACTCCGCGGCGACGATCATCGGCGCGATGGTCGTCGCGCCACTCATGGGACCCGCCGTCTCCGCCTCCGTCGGGACGATCCTCGACGATCCGGGGATGACCAGACGCGGCGTCAGACTACAGATCGTCGGGCTCGTCGCCGCCATCGCGACGGCGGCGGTCATGGGGTGGCTCCTCCAGCAGACCGTTCTCGTCCCGCCGGAACTCGATATCCGGACCATCCCCCAGGTCGCCGAGCGGACGAGCCCGAACTTCCTGTCGCTCTTTCTCGCGCTTGGATCGGGAATCGCCGGGTCGCTCAGCATCATGCGTGGCTCCGGGTCGACCCTCGTCGGCGTCGCCATCGCCGTCGCGCTCGTTCCCCCCGCTGCGACATCCGGCCTCGGTATCGCGTTCGGCTTGACAGGTGTCGCCATCGCGGGCGCCGTGCTCGTCGTCGTGAACCTGCTCGCGATCAACGTCTCCGCCCTGACCCTGTTCTGGGTGGCAGGGTTCAAGCCGCTCGACGCAGGCGCGTTCGAGGGCGTTCGCGCCTCGATCGTCTCGCGCATCGTCGTGATCGCGGTCGCCATCGCGCTGCTTTCGATCGTCCTCGGTGCGGTTACCTGGACGACGTTTCAGACGCAGGCCTTCGAACAGCAGACCCGGAGTGAACTCCAGCAACAGTTCGACGAGGCAGACATCGAGGGGGTAGAACTCGTTTCGGTGACCGTCGACTACGAACCGATCGATCTGCTCCTCGGAAACGAACCGCGGGTGAACGTCCTCGTCGGCGTTCCACGGGACCAAGAGGTACCACCGGACCTCGCTCAACGCTGGGACGACCAGTTGACTGCGGAGGTCGACCGGGACGTCGTCGTTCGTGTCGGATTTATCGAGACACAGGTATCCGACGGGAGCGCGCGGGAACAACCCGAGCGACTGGTCTCTCCTGAGGTGTCTCGATGAGTTCTGATGCGGAAGAACCTCTAGGAGGGGTCGATGCCCCGGACCGACAGCAGGGGACGCTGGCATACTGGGGGCCGGCCATCGCGGTGAGCCTGTCGATGTTCATCGCGGTCATCGATTCGACCCTGATGAACGTCGCCATCCCGGCTATCGTGTCGGACCTGAACACCACCGTCCCCGTCATCCAGGGCGCGATCGCGGTCTACTCGCTCGTGATGGCGGCACTGATGCTCCCCGGCGGAAAGCTCCCGTCAATTTACGGCGTTCGGCGGCTCATGCAGGTGACGCTCGTCGTCTACGCCGCCGGGTCGCTGCTGGCGGCCGTCGCCTGGAGTCCCGCCGTCCTGTACTTCGGCTGGTCGTTCGTCGAAGGTGCTGCGGCCGCCGTGTTGATGCCGTTGACGTTCACCGTCCTCATCGTCACCTACGACGGGAAGGACCGCGCGAGAGCGCTCGGGGTGCTGGCGGGCGTGAGCGCGGCGGGCGCAGCCGTCGGGCCGATATTCGGTGGAGCGTTGACGACGTTCGCGAGCTGGCGGTGGGGGTTCGCCCTCGAGGCGGTCGTCGTCGCCGTCGCGCTGGTGTTCGTTCGCTACGTGAGCGCCGCCCCGTTGGCATCCGACCCCGACCCACTCGACGTTGGAGGGACCGTGCTCTCCGTCGTCGGCGCGACGTCGCTCGTCGTCGGCTTCCTCCTCGCCGGCAAGTTCGGGTGGCTGGTCGCGACGCGCCCGTTCGTCGCCTTCGGCGTCCAGTTCAATCCCTTCGGGACGTCGCCGGCGCTGTGGACCATCGGCCTGGGCCTACTCGCGTTCGCCGCGTTCGTCCAGTACGAGTACCGCCTCGAGCGGGCCGGCCGCTCGCCGCTCGTCCCGATGGGAATGCTCTCGAACCGCACCTTCACCGCGGGCTCGCTGACCTTCGGCGCCCGGGCGCTCGTCATGGCCGGGTTCATCTTCATCGTCCCGGTGTACCTCCAGTCCGGTCTCGGCTACACCGCCTTCGAGGCCGGGGTCGCGATGCTTCCGTTCTCCGTCGGGACGCTCCTCGTCTCGACGTTCACCACCGGCTGGCGCGCGTACGTGGCGCCAAAAACCCTCGTCCAGATCGGGGCTGTGCTGATGGGCGTCGGCCTCTTGTTGCTGTTTCAGGACACGAGCCCGGACCAGACGGTGCGGAGCATGGCCGTCCCGATGGCGGTCGTCGGCGTCGGCATCGGGCTCATGACGCCTCAGCTCGTCAACTCGACGCTGTCGGCGGTCCCCCAGGCGAACTCCTCGGAGGCCTCGGGCGTCATGAACGCGACTGGGATGCTCGCGTACGCGCTCGGGACGGCCATCGTTGGCGCCTTCCTGCTCGGGCAGTTCTACCGCGGCGTGATAGACGGTACGTTCCGAGCGACCGGCGCCGCAGTGTCGGTGCCCCGACGCGACGAACTCGCCCTGGCACTCCAAGAGGCCGCAGAGACGGCGACCGAGGCGACCCGACAGGCGTTCCTCGCCGGGTTGACCCCTGCAGAGCGGGCACTGCTCGACGGGGTCTTCGAGGCCGCATTCGTCGGTGCCCAGCGCGCGACGTTGCTACTCCTCGTCGTCTTCGCGGCGCTCACGCTCGTGGTTTCGGCGTTCTTACCACGCAATTCCGGGAATCCATGAAGCTCCGATCGCCCGTACGCTATTCATTACTTAGCGCCATCGGCACTATCCGGTAGCTGGTATGTTACCATTGCAGCAGGGGCAACCAATCGACTTCTCACAGTACCTCCCGCCACTTATCGACACGATAACGACGATCCTGACCTTCGCAATCGTGTTCTTCGTCGTCTACCGGATCGGGCGATCCGTCTCGACTCGGGTGGTGGAGAACAGCCTGCAACGTCGGGGCTTCGACGAAACGCTCATCGGATTCGCCGTGAGTATGACCGCCATCGTGGCGACTGTGTTCGCAATCGCGATCGCTGCGACGATAGCAGGTTTCGGTACCGTACTCGCCGCGTTTGCAACCCTGGCTGGTGCACTCACGCTCGCAGTCGGATTCGCCGCACAGGACCTCATCGCCAACTTCGTCGCCGGCGTGTTCATCATCCAGGACAAACCATTCGCAGTCGGCGACTGGATCGAGTGGGACGGCAAGGACGGCGTCGTTCGAGAAATCCACATGCGGGTGACGAAGCTGGACACGTTCGACAACGAACTGGTGACGGTCCCGAACAGTGACCTCGCGAACGCGGCCGTCGTCAATAACGTCGCGAACGATCGACGTCGAGTATCGGTCGGGTTCGGCATCGGATACGACGACGACATCGACCAGGCACGGGACGCCATCGTCGAGGAGGGCGCTCGTGTCGACGGTGTCCTCGAGGATCCCGAACCGACAGCGCCCGTCACGGAACTGGGTGATTCAGCGGTCGTCCTTTCGGGACGAATCTGGATCGACCCGTCGGAGAGCAGCTACGGGGTAATCCGTTCGCAGTTTGTCGAAGCGGTCAAGGAGCGTTTCGACGCCGAGGGAATCGACATCCCGTATCACAATACGGAACTCTCGGGGGGTATCGAGGTCACGAACGCCTCTCCCGCAGAGGAAGCTGCGACTGGAGACTGATTGAGGCGGTTTATTGTAGATTATTTACGGATCGCGCCGACACCGGGGTCGGCGCGCACCGGTAAACCGCTACGATAAACCGTATGAGGGATGCTTCAACACGCCCGTTGTGTGTTCGTCGCGCCATCAGCGGGTAGATAGGTCGAAATCACTCGCGGGATTGCAGCCGGCGATATGACTCGATCCAGAGCGATCGTCCGGACGAACGGATCGGTTTTTGTTCGGTTACGTACCGGATGGACCCCCTCGAAATCGACGGTGATTCTACTCCGTGATATCAGCTGATTAGATCGCTATTCGACACAGCAGACCGATCAGTCCTCAGCGACACACCTGCATCCGACGTGAGTCGTCGGAGGGGGTGTGAGCTCGGGCTGACGAGCGGCGGCCGCTCGGGTCTCGAAGCCCTCAGCGAGCAGACGATCGAGGGCGTTCGACAGCGCGGTCCCGCGGCGACCCTTTCAGCCACCCGCCGAGAGCACCGGCGATCCCACTCGGAATAGCGAACAGCAGTGCGACGACGGCGCCGAGGACGAACACACCCGCACCGGCCAGTATGCTTCCGACTGGCCCTGCGAGGACGCCGACCAGTACACCGACAAGCGATAGAAGGAACGCGCCGACGAGTCCGCCGAATCCACCGGCGACCAACCCGTTCCACGTGCCGTTCCATATGCCCCCGCCAGCGATGTACCCTGCGATGAAGCCGCCGATGATGCCCCCGCCGATGGTGCCGAAGACCGGAATCACGATGCCACCGAACGACCCGACGACGACCATGACGACGAACCCGATCAGGACGGCTCTCCAGTTAGTTGCCATGCCTGTTTTAGGCGGGGTGAAGGCTTAACATTCGGTATTCCGCCGGCATGTGTCGGGAGTGGAACTGTATCGGACGACCGACTCGCACGATTCCGCGAGGAGAGGATCGCTTGCGAGGCACCTGCGTCTCTAGTAGCCTTTGAATTGCCCAGTTGATAGATACTGAGTCACCGTCACAGCGACTCACACAGTGGTTCTATGTTAGTGAAGGGGCTCTACTGAATCGCCGGACAGCGACGTAACGGGTCGGGAAATCGAAGCAGTTGCAGCGGGAGAGTTGCGGTTGGTACGAACGTAACCTCCCGCTTCACGGAGAGGATGGTCTCGCTGGCTAAAAGTTATTCCGACGATGCCGACGAAGCTGCCGCCCCGGAGGGCCCGCTGGGACGCTAGATCGGAGAGCAGCCGGTCGATCTGTTCGATGGTCTTGTCGGCCGAGTCGTAGAGCAAGCGCGGGTCCTCGCCGACGATTTCGCGCTGGCCGCCACAATCCGGGACGAACGGCACGACCCCGCTCGCGACCTGTTCCGCGACGGCGATGCCGAAGTGTTCCGGATCGCGCCTGTGGAGCCCCCAACGGTGCCGCCCAAGCAGGTTGACGAGGCGCTCGCTCGCCGGCCGCCCCGACTGCGGCGAGCAAGGGTCCGAACGATGTGTCCGCGATCGTCCGCATCGTGAACCTGTTGAGATCGGGGGCCGACCCCAGATACTCCCCGAGAGTCTCGGACGACGGGAACGAGCGGATGAACAGCGTAACCTCGTGATCGTTCTGGCGTGCCTCCAGCGCGGCCGTACGGACCGCTTCGGAACCGCCGAAGCGGTCGAATCGATTGTGGAAGACGGCGATCTGACCGGAGGGTATCGGTAGGGAGACGGCCGTTCGGCCGTTGTGGAATCGGGATTGGACCCGGTCAATTACCCGTATGCATCACCGTGCAGGCGGCAGACACCGAGTTCGACGACGACGCGACGTTTTTGATCGCCGGTCCAGTCCCCGCGGAAGGGAGGGCACTCGTCGTAACGGGTGCCCGGTCGGGCGTCGTCACCCTCGCCCGGTTGCAACTGACCCGGGATGGACTCAAATGAGTGCGACGACGATGGCGTCCCCGACTGCGCCGCCGACAAAAAAGAGGAACCGGCCCTGTTGGGGATTAGGAAGCTCCTCTTTGATGACGTTGAGGATGATGCCGCCGGAGACGAACGCGAACAGCCCGGTAACGACGAGTGGTTGACCTACCGTGGCCAACCCGACCGTGGCACCGGCGAGGGTCGCACCCGCGAGGACCCACCGCCCCACGCGATCGTACTGTGTCCCGAGGTGGCGGCGCATCCCGTAGTCGGTGATGCTGAAGTGCAGTCCCATCGCGACCGTGTACAGCAGGAGGTTGACGACGCCCGGGAGCTCCTGGTGGAACAGTAGGTAGCCGATAAGGCCGCTGTAGAGGGCGAAGACAGTGATGTAGCCCCAGAACACGCCTGGCAGCGGGTCGGATCGCTTGGCCGTGGTTCGGGCAGCGAGGACCTCCAGCCCGTAGAACACGACGAACCCGGCGAGCGCGACGCCGTAGATCGCCCCCTCAGTGACGGAGCCCGCGGAGACCCGCGGGTCCTCGGCCGCGAAGTGCGCTATTTCTGGCAGAAGCAGGACGAACACGTACGCGACGGCCGCTCCCCCGGCGGCCGACAGCACTGACCGGCCCACCCACGTCTTCGTGTCGGCTCCCTGGCCGACGAGGAGGTGGACGATCGCCAGCGCGAGGGCCGACAGGACGGGCACGATCGGGAGTGACTCGAACGCCACCCCCGGACCCTGTAACACGAGCAACATCTCTCCTAGTGGAGTCGTCGCCCCCGAGAATAGTCTTTTACTCCGTCCTCGGCCGGACCCCCACGCTGGGTGCGCGCTCCGGAGCGTCCGGAAGGTGGTTGTTTGGCTAGGTGCCGAGACTGCTCAACGAAGTCGAGGAGGTCGACTTCCATGGACAGGATTTGATTTTCTCGGCTTCACCCTTCTAACGCGGTGACATCGACCAATTAGACTGCTATTCAACAGAGCAGTTCGATTCGGCATTGTGCGACTGAAGCAGCCGATAGGGGCGTCCGCTCACGTGCCGCCGGGGACGGTGTTCGTTCGAAGCGAGACTCGTGGACAGCGAACTTTAAATACGCAAGACGGCTGTGGGATATACACGGCCGCCGGCAGTCATAGGTTCCTATCCTGCGGGTCGCGCCCAGTACGACAATGACCACATCGAACGACGGAAATTCAGACTCTTCCCCCGAGACCTTCGAGCGAGCCCTCGCTACGCTGTTGCGGGACTCTTTCGCAGAGGGTACCGAGATCGAAGACACATGGGAGATCACCTCTTCATCGGACCTGGTGCCGGACTGGCGGGTCGTCATCGAGAAAACCAGTGGCGCTGTCCCGCCCGAGAACGGCGGCGACTTCGTCGACCAGTGATACCCTCTGTCGGACATGTGTCAGTATGACACGTCGGCACCTGGCCTGAATAGGCAGTATTAATTCATCGTGTCCCCGAGAGCCAGGTGTATTCCGCGAGAGCTCTTTGGCCGAGGCTGGCCGAACAGTCGAAGAGAGTTGGGGAGTATGAAAAGATCAATGCCGACCAATACCGACGACAGCAGTTCAGGAAGCATCGACGCCGAGCAGGCGGTGTCAGGGGTGTTCAAGCTGCTGTCCCACCACCGCCGCCGAATCGCCGTTCAGTATCTCGCCACCCAGGTCGGTACTACCTCGGTGAGCGACGTGGCCGACCAGATCGCGCTCCTCGAAGGTGAGCACACCCGCGACCGCTACGAGCGCATCTGCACGAGTCTCGTCCACACTCATCTCCCGAAACTGGCCGACGGCGGCGCCATCGAATACGATCCCGACCAGGAGGTCGTCGAGCTGCGTGACCAGGCTGCGGGCATGCTCCCGTATCTGGAAGTCGCCGCCGACTAAACGATTTTATTGCCACATTCACGAATTGCCCCCGTGCGAGATACGCGCTGTCCATCTCGCACGCAACAAGGCAGTGACTGGGATGTGACGCGTGAGTCAGCGATCCGTTGACCCTGACTCAAGTCGGCCCCGCAATTGGTCGGAGATGCCGATCAAGTACGTCGTCCCGAAGATGGCGACCAGCAGGCCACCGATCGAGTTGTAGACGAGATCGAGAACAGTGTCATCGAGGCCGTACTGGGTGAGAACTCGAGGGATACCAAGCACCTGTGCACCGATAGCGACGTAGAACTCGATGAGTTCCCAGAAAACGCCGAAGGCCATCACGAAAATCAGGAGATACACGAGGGTGAACTTCGGGCCCATGTGGAGGTGTTCGGTATGTTCTTGAAAGGCTCGCGTTATTGCATAGGCCGATCCGACGACCAGCGACGAGGACAGCGCGTGTGTCATATGATCCCACCACCACGTCGCACCGTACAGACTCTCGAAATCGAGCCCGGGAAGCGGCACCGTTCCGAGCGCGTGTAGAGACATCGCCAGCGTGATCCAGAGGACGAGTCCCACGTTCATAGTAATCTCGTATTTTCGCTCCAGTACTGCCGGTAACTGCGTGACCAACAGGCCGATCGTGGCATTAGTCATGATCGAGGCGTCTCCAACGTACAACCCGATACCGAGGAGGACAACCATCATCAACTGAAGAAGCCTAACGAGTGCGGCTTGTGTGCGCCCGGAGACCAGCACCTTGGTTCTGCCGCTCATCAAGCGCTCACCCCTTCGCCACCGATATGGTCGAGATTGGCCCGGAGCCGGTGCCGGAAGTATCCTCTGAAGAGACCGCCGGCGACGAACCCCGCGAGCGTCGCGGCAGTGAAGATCATCATCAGGTCGTCGTTGGTCTCGACGAAGACTGTTCCGAGATACTGAGACGAAACCGCCGAGCCGACCGCCCAAAACCCCGCTGTCGCCAGTGTGGCAAGCACGACGAAAAACACGGCAAAGTTCGGCGTCATTCGAACCCGTCCCGTCAGCTGGAGCGAGACGACAACGAGCATTCCCAGCGCTGCGATGCTGAGACCGGTGACGAAGTCGGCGAGAAAACTGAGGCCGATGCCCCCGACAGACAGGGGAATCGTACAGATTAGCAGGAGCGGCCACGGGACCGTACGGGTCCATGCTCTGCTTACGAGCGCCGGGGCGATGGCGACGAACGCCGCGAGAGCCGCCAGTGCCATCCGGACGAAAAGGAGCTCGAAGAGCGCAGTTATTGCTACGACGACGAGCGCGATAACGAGCAACCAAGAGATAGCCGCGTTGATCCGACTGTCCCTGACAAACCATTCCTCGGGTAACTGTTGGCTCATGTTCGGTTTTCCTCCTTGACACGCCAGTCGCGAATCGTGCCGACGGGTGACAGCGTTTCGCACGACTCCTGTGGAACAGCCCCTAACAGCCAGCGAGGCTTGGCAGCGATTGCTACTGTCCGACTCTGGGGCGGGCGAGAGCGGAGTGGAACCCGTGCATTACCGCGCGGAGCGGTAGATTGAATGAGAGCCCCCTCTGGCGATTCGACGCCGGTGGTCGGGCTTCGGTGGCTTCGGGAGCGAAGGCCCCCCAGAAGTGCTCCTCGTTCTCGACCGGGAGGGTGGTTCAGATGACCGCCGGTTCGAGTTGTTTCAGTCCCGTTCTGTATCTGGCGAATCAGCGTGACCCCTGGGTCTACGTGGCCCACTATGTTCTGATCGTTACCGGCCAGAGTAACTGTCAGGGTCACCCCTGACTCCCTCGTGGAACGTCTGGCGCGATCGGCTCACCGGTTCCGCGTCCGACGAGGATCATCGAGACCCCCGTCACGAGCAGGTTCACGCCGAGGAGGACGCCGATGGCCCAGCCCGCGCTGCTCGGGAAGCCAAGCCAGAGGAACCCGGCGAGCAGGAGCGAGATGCCACCGCTGGCGAGAAGCCACGTGGTTCCGGGCTGTCCGCGACTTCGTAGCCCCCACGCGATCTCGACGAGGCCATCGGCAAGGAAAAAGGCGATGGCCAGGAGGGTCAACGTCGCCAGTCCGACGACCGGGTTCGCAATGAACGCAATCCCCGCGAAGCCGTAGAGGACGGCGAGTACCGCTTGCCCGAGCACGTTCCCAAGCGTCCCCGCCGAGAAGGCGTTCGCGGCGTGCACGAGCGCGCCGACGACGAGAACTGCGCCGAGCAAAATCGACACGGAGATTCCCGTAATTAGGGGAAAAACCACGGCGAGGAGTCCGAGTATCGCGATGATAACTCCGGCGGCCGTCGCGGAGCGGCCCCCAATGCGGTTCGGTTCGATATCGACAGAAGTGCTAGATTTCATCGCTCTCAGACTTTATTACGCCGTCTGAGGGCATAAGTGGGTTAGATCGTTCAGTTGAATTTCTTCCGCACTCGAGATACCATCATCCGGTAAGTATATCCAAATGTACAGTTCGGCTCGCGAATACGGCGATCTACCGACTGGGTATCGGCGCCGTCAGCGCACCAGTTTCGGACCAAACCGAACGTAACTGACTTATCGAGCACACCTCCAGTGGCAGACGACCAGCTTGGAAGAGACACGACGACTATGTATTCAGGGTCTGATTTTGCTGACGGCCGTGACTCCTTGACCGCGGATTACTATCTTCCTAGAATTTGCTTCCGTCATGTTCAACCGGAGTCTCGCTAGTTTTCTTCGAGGGGCCTTGAATAGAGTTGGCGTAGCTTGATACATAATTGCCGGTTGTGAATTCTCACTCAATGGGGCCCATAGCGGCGTTTCGCTCGGTCTACTATGTAATGACCTCCGATCAGAGGGGTGCTGCGTGGCAGCCCCCTTGGACGCGGTGCGCGACTAATACGCTGAATTCGCGGAGATTTCGGGGGCGATGATCGACTAGCGTTGTGACGGGAAAGCTGGTGCAGCGCATGTCGATTTGGAGGCAGAACTCATACACAGAGGATACCTGTAGTAGTCGTCTTCCGGATTTCCTCTAGATGTGGACGTGTTCTTGAGCGTGTACGGTTCAGTATCTCGTAGTGGCTTCGACTCTTATGTCTCGCCGAACTGTCTTTCGACGGATCGCCCAACGACAATACGGTGAGTGGCCGGCGTATAATTCGACACCACTATACGATCGAACGTCGCTCGCTGGACTGGAATCCGATATCCGGACAGTCTCAGAGACGTGGTTTGACCACGATAGTCACGAATCCGTCGAGGAGTTCGTCTGTGTACTCCCGCTAGCCTACTTCCGGTTCAGCGTCCACGATCGGTATGAGGGGTCGACCCGCTACCGTATGGACACCCTCTTTCGGGTGTTCGTACTGAAAGAACTCCACGGGTGGGAGCACGAAACAGCGCTCGTCGACTACCTCGGGACCCGTCCTGAACTCTGCGAGCAACTAGGTTTCGAGACGATCCCAGACCAGTCGACACTGTGGCGAAGCTGGCACGAGCGGTTCACCCCTGACCTCCGGGAGACGGCCGAGACGGCGGCTCGAACGATCCTCATCAAAGCCCAGAATGCGGGTGTCGAGACTCCGCGTGAACCGGCACGAAAGCTCCGATACTACGGGAACGTGTCGAGTGAGTCAGACCCGGATAATCAAACTAAGTTGAAGCAGGCAGAGAAGATTACCGACCACGTCAGCCGCATTGTTTTCCCGGCATTTTCGCTGGATCGTGGGGACGGCTGCGAGATCCACGAGAACGCCTACTGGGACTTACAGACGTATCTGGGGCTTCGCGAGCGGCTGGCTGCTAACGAGGGCGCTCGTAGCTTCACCTACGAGTCGACTCGAGAGCGGACACCGTTGGGTCACGCCCATCGCGAGCAGATTCGCGATTTCTCGATCGAACGGATTCGAGAGATGTACCGACAGGCCGTTAACAGGCTCCTGAACAAGGTCGCGGAGACGGAGCAGTGCTTTCGAGCGGGCATCGTCGCCATCGATATCACCGAAGCCAATCCCTTCACCGGCAACAGAACGGGCCATGAAGATAAGATCATCGGGACGAAAGAGAAGACCGACGAGTACGCCTACCAGTGGGCAACGGTCCAGCTAGTCGGCAACGCTGTCCCACTCGTACTTGATGCCCGCCCGGTACGGAAAGGCGAGTCACGAAAGGAGATCGTCGAGGACTTGCTGGATTCGGCTGAAGAGCTCGTTCACGTCGATAACGTCCTGATGGACCGGGAGTTCGATAGTCAACACGTTCTGGAGATGGTCAGCCGACGTGGGCTCTCCTACGTCGTGCCGAAGCGGATGCAGACTAGCGAGAAAGCCCAGGCAAAACGATTGCTCCAGCGCGATCAAGACCGGTACGAGACCGACCGCAAACTCCATCTTGGGAAGAACGAGTGGCACGAGACGACGCTGATCTACCGCCGGAAAAAAGATTCTGAGCACGACGATTATCGGCAGTACTCGGTGTTCATGACGAATGGGGCCAGTGGCCACCTCACCGAGTACGGCTACAGGTGGGAAATTGAGAGTGGCTACAGATCGATAAAGCGATTCATGGCCGCCACTACGTCGAAGAATTTCGGCCTTCGATTCTTTTATTTCGCGTTTGCGTGTCTCCTGTACTCGATTTGGCGAGCAGTCGATTTGTTGGTGCAGGTTGAGTTGACCGGTGAATATGAACATTCGCCGATCGTGACGGCCGACAATACGCTGACGCTGCTGAAGAAGGAGACTGGAATCGGGTAGATAGGCACTCTGTCTGGGTTAGCGCGCCGTCTGAGTGGCTACACTATTGGAAGTCTCGAATATTCACCCATACGATCGGAAGTGTGACAAGAATGGCCGCTTGGAGAGTGATCTGAGGTAGTTTCTACGATCGCATCGGTCAAATTCACGCATCACAGCCTCGCTAAACCCACTGTAGTCTCAACTTCCCATAATCTCGGAGGATAGATTTGATGCGTGCCTTCTATCCAATTCTCATACCGTGTGCGAAAAGTCGTGGGGAGAGTCTCCACGAATTCTCAATAAAGTATCTGTTCAGTGGTTGCAA
>PUKM01000234.1 GCA_003552325.1 Natrialbaceae archaeon
ACTTTCACCGCGGTACACCAACCCTTAACCGATCGCCGCCCGAAACCGGGGGCAATGGCCGCGACGGACGAGCAACCTCCCTCGATCGAACACCCGATGCTCGAGTCGAACTTCCTCGAGCGTCGCCTCTATCAGTTGAAACTCGCCGGAACCGCGGCGAACGATCACACCCTCGTCTGTCTGCCGACGGGCCTCGGCAAGACCACCGTGAGTTTGCTCGTCACCGCACGCCGACTCGACGAGGTCGGGGGAAAATCCCTGATGCTCGCCCCGACGAAACCGCTCGTCCAGCAACACGCCGATTTCTACCGGGAGGCTCTCCGGATCCCGGACGACGAAATCGTCGTCTTCACCGGTGACGTGAGTCCGGACGACCGGGCCGCACTCTGGCAGGAGGCGACGGTCGTGATGGCGACCCCACAGGTGATCGAGAACGACCTCGTAGGCTCACGGATCTCGCTTGCCGACGTCACCCACTGCACCTTCGACGAGTGTCACCGGGCGACCGGCGACTACGCGTACAACTACATCGCCGAACGGTACCACGCCGACGCCGCGGACCCGCTCGTCACCGGGATGTCCGCCTCCCCCGGCGGTGACGAGGAGGCCATCCTCGAGGTGTGTGCCAACCTCGGCCTGCAGGACGTCGAGGTGATGACCGAAGCAGACGCCGACGTCGCCCAGTTCACCCACGAGACCGACGTCGAGTGGGAACGCATCGACCTCCCCGAGGACGTCCTCGAGATTCGAGATGCCCTCAACGAGGTAATCACCGACCGCCTCGAGACACTCAAAGAACTCGGTGTGGCCCGGTCGACCAGACCGGATCAGTCCCAGAAAGACCTCAACCGGATGCGGGCCGAGTTACAGAAACTGATCAACAACGACCAGTCCGAGGGGTTCAAAGGGATGTCCGTCCACGCGGAGGTGATGAAACTCCGCCAGGCCGTGACGCTCGTCGAAACCCAGAGCGTCGAGGCCCTGCGGCGATACTTCGAACGCCAACGCAACCAGGCCCGTTCGTCGGGTGCGTCCAAAGCAAGCCAACGGCTGGTGAGTGATCCACGCGTACGAGAGGCGATGCGACGGGCGGCGTCCTACGACGACTTACATCCCAAGTACCGAAAAACGCGGATGCTCCTGGCGGAAACCCTCGGGCTCGAGGGTGGCGAGCGGGTGATCGTCTTCACGGAGTCTCGAGACACGGCCGAAGCGCTCACCGAGTTTTTGAACACGAGTTTCGACGCGAAACGGTTCGTCGGCCAGGGAGACCGCGACGGCTCAGACGGGATGACACAGAACCAGCAACAAGAGGTCCTCGATGCGTTTCGAGCCGGTGCGTTCGAAGTCCTCGTTTCGACTTCCGTCGCCGAAGAGGGACTCGACGTGCCAGAAGTCGATCTGGTCCTCTTTTACGAACCCGTACCGACAGCGATCCGATCGATACAGCGAAAGGGGCGAACCGGTCGTCAATCCGAGGGCCGTGTGGTCGTCCTCATGGCCAACGATACCCGCGATGAGGCGTACTTCTGGATCTCGCGTCGGCGTGAAAAGGAGATGGAACGCGAACTCCGCGACCTCAAAGGGATGGCCGACGATCTCGAGGCCGAACTCGACGAGAGTCAACAGTCACTGGCCGCGTTCGAGAGCGGAGTGAAAGTAGACGACGATAGGGCAAAACCAGTTGCAGGGAGTGAGAACTCGAGTGGAAGCGAGGGGGTTCGCGAACAGCCCGGATTGACCGATTTCGTTGGCGAACTCGAGGAGGAAACGGCGTCCCAAACGACAGATGAGGATGGGGATGAAGCGAGCGCAGACCAGAGGAGCGAAGACGACCTCGAGCAAGCCCCACCAGTCCCCTCGAGTGACGAGGAGACGATCCAGATCGTCGCCGATCAGCGGGAGATGGACGCAAACATCGCGCGTGAGCTCTCGCGACGCGAGGAGATCGAGATTCGCCTCGAGACGCTCGAAGTTGGCGACTACATCTGTTCGGATCGCGTCGTCGTCGAACGCAAATCCGTGGCCGACTTCGTCGACTCGCTGGTCGGCGGTGACCGTTCCGTCTTCGAACAGGTCGGCGCGATGGCCAGACACTACTCCCGCCCCGTCGTGATCGTCGAAGGCGACGGCCTCTACGAACAACGGGACATCCACCCCAATGCGATCCGCGGGGCGCTCTCGAGTCTCGCCGTCGACTTCGGGGCGAGCATCCTCCGAACCGAGGGCGAAACCGACACGATGGAACTCTTGGCGACGATGGCCACCCGCGAACAGGAACTCTCGAGTCGCGAAGTGTCCGTCCACGGCGAGAAGGGAGCCAAAACCCTGAGCGAGCAACAGGAGTACGTCGTCTCCTCGATCGCCGAAATCGGGCCGGTGACTGCGCGATCCCTGCTCGAGGAGTTCGGGACGGTCGAAGCGGTGATGATCGCGAGCGAAGAGGAGTTACAGGCAGCCGACGGGGTCGGCCAGGTGACCGCCGAACGAATGCGCGACGTCATCGGGAGTGCGTACACGGGTGCCGGCTCCGGATCGAGTTCCTAGACAACTCGAGTCGGCTACAGACGACCCCGACTCCCACAATCGGAACGCTCAACTGTCGATTGGACGTAGTATGAACACTGCAATGCCCGACGACATTCCCGAGGACGCCCCCATCATCCTCTTCGACGGCGTTTGCAACCTCTGTAACGGGTTCGTCCAGTTTATCGCCCCACGGGACGACGACGAGCGGTTTCACTTCGCGTCGTTACAATCACCAGCGGGGAAGAAGCTGCTCGAGCATCACGGCTTACCGACGGACGAACTCGAGTCAGTGGTGCTGATCGAGGGGGACCGTGCCTACGTCAAATCGGGGGCAATTTTGCGGACAGCCTACCACCTCGGCCTTCCGTATCGGCTCGCGTGGCCGCTCCGGGTCTTTCCCGCCCGGCTCCGTAACTGGTGTTACGATTTCGTCGGCACCCGACGGTATCGCTGGTTCGGCCAGAAAGACCAGTGTATGATGCCGACGGGCAATTTACAGGAGCGGTTTCTCGAGTCCGGAATTGAGCCCGAATCCAGTAACGAGTGATCGCCTCCAGCACCTGCAGCGAGTCACACCGTTTTATACGCTGGATGCGGTACAGTCCAGATATGCGTTCGCGCTTCCCAGGAGGAGACGATGGGCTATAACGTCGATCAACGCATCGTCGACCGCCTGGCCATCTTCCGGATCTACGCCTACGGCCTCTGTATGGGTGCTGCCGACGCTCTTCCCGGCGTCTCCGGCGGCACGGTTGCCCTCCTGCTCGGCTTCTATAGCCGGCTGATTGCCGCGATCACCGCGATCACCCCCGGCCGCCTGCTCTCGGTCCTTCGCGGATACGATCCCGAACGGCGGAACGAGGCTCGAGCGTCGGTACTCGAGATGGATTTTCAGTTTCTCATCCCCCTCGGCGTCGGGATGGTCACTGCTGTCGCCCTCATCGCGGGGGCCGTGTCGACACTCGCCGACACCCATCCGATTGCCCTGTTCGGGTTCTTTACCGGATTGATTGGTGCATCGGCCATCGTCCTCTACCGAAGTCTCCAGATCTCGAGCGCCCGTCACGTGCTCGCCGCCGTCGCCGGCGCGTCACTCGCCCTGCTCGTCGCCGCCAACGTGCTCGTCCTCCCCGGGAGTGGCTATACCGTGATTTTTTTCGCCGGGATTCTCGCGATCAGTGCGATGATTCTGCCCGGCATCTCCGGTGCCCTCATCCTCATCCTCCTTGGTCAGTACGTCTTCCTCTCTGACCAGTTGAGTGCGTTCATTTCGGCACTCGCCGGACTCGTGAGCAACGGCTCGCTCGAGGCCGTCATCGAGCCCGGGACGGTCGTCGTCGTGTTCGTCTTCGGTGGCTTCGTCGGCCTCGTGACGATCGCCCGCGTCGTCAGGGTCGCGCTCGAGCGCCAGCGAAATCTCACCCTGATCTTTCTGGTGAGCCTGATCGCTGGTTCGACGCCCGCACCGTTGCACAACATCGGTGAAGCCCACGCCTGGACGACGGAAACGATCGCACTCACGGCTGGCTGGGCAGTCGTTGGCGCGATTGGACTGATAGCGCTGGATTACGCCGCCGGTGGATTCGACGCCCAATAGCGCGACGATGGCCTGCGTTTCCCGGCGGCAGGTTTACCCGTCAAACTGGCGTACCGAAGGCATGGTTCTCAAACGACTCCTCGGCTCGAAAGCAACGCGAAGCCTGACCGTGGTCTCGGTCGCCCTCGAGGCGAAACGCGCGTTCGAACGTGGAAACCGACTCCGAGCCGTCGCGTTCCTCGGACTCGCTGCCGTCGCCTGGAAATGGGCAATGCTGGGACTCCTGGCCCAGGGTGTCGTCGGTGTGGTTCGACGTGGTCGAGACGACGGCGCGAACCAATCAGCACTCTAACCGGCAGCCGGCAGTTGCCAGCCACATCCTTGTTCACCCAGGACACCTCCACAGGGTATGCGAATTTCGATTCCAGGGGTTCCAGGTGTTGCGTACGACACGGACGCCCGCTCGACTGCACTCACCATCGCCTGTAGCGTTGCTGGCAGGCGAGCACCCAAGCCGCAGGGGTACGCCCTCCAAGTCCTTCCGTACCTCTGGAGCCTCGAGGTCGACCTGAACGACGTCCCCCCAGACCATCCGTTTCAGTACCTCCATCCCGACGGCGCACGGAGCCTCGAGGAGCTAGGATCAGCGGAC
>PUKM01000137.1 GCA_003552325.1 Natrialbaceae archaeon
ACCAATACAGGGATCCTACATGCAAGCGGGTGAATACAGTGACTTGGACTATCGTCGTTGGCGTCAAGCAAGTGCCGGACGCTGACGAGGTAGGGATCGACCCCGATACCGGACGACTGGATCGGGCGAGTGCCCCTGCCGTGATGAACCCGCCGGATAGAGACGCCCTCGAGGCAGCCCTCTCGATCAAAGATGAGGTCGAGGCTCGCGTAATCGCGATCACGATGGGGCCGCCGATGGCGACACCAGTGCTCGAGGAAGCCATCGCAATGGGCTGTGATGACGCCGTGTTGATCACAGACCGGGCTTTTGCCGGGAGTGACACCTGGCCGACCAGCCTGACCCTTGCGCGGGCAGCTGAAAACCTCGAGGCCGATATCGTTCTGTGTGGCGAAGAGACGACGGACTCCTCGACGGGGCAGGTCCCGCCGGGGATCGCCGCCCACAACGGGTGGGCACAACTGACCTACGCCGAGGCCGTCGAACCCCGTCCTGAGGAAGGGCGACTCGTCGCCAAACGTGACGTCGAAGGCGGCCACGAGATGGTGGCTGCTGAGCTCCCCGTGGTCGTCGCCGTGGCATACGGCGAGTTCGAACCACGTCCGGCACCGTTGCATCGAAAGATTTACGCCGAAAACGAGTTCGAACCGGTCCAGCTGACGGCTGAGGACCTCGGGATCAAAGACGAGGTCGGACTGGCCGTCTCACCCACCTCCGTTGGTGGGATGGAAACGGTCCAGCCGGTCGAACGAAAGGGAGAGGTCGTCGACGAAATCGACGAGCTCGCCGACCAGATTACGGAGGTACTCTCATGAGCGACACGAACGACGCCGGGATCAATCCCGACGAGTACGAGGACGTGTGGGTGTTCATCGAGGAACACGCCGGAGAGGTCATGCCCGTCTCCTGGGAACTGCTCGAGGAGGGCAAAAAACTCACCGAGCAGACCGGTGAAAACCTCGTGGCACTCGCCATCGGTGAGGACCTCGAGGACGTCGCCGAGGAGGCACTCGAGCGCGGTGCAGATCGCGTGCTCGTCGCCGACGACCCCGTGTTCGAACCGTACCGGGCTGACCCGTATGGGGCACAGTTCCGGGCGATGGTCGAAGCGCGAAAACCAACGATCGTGCTCATTGGGGGAACCCACACTGGTCGTGACTTCGCCGGCCGAGTGGCGGTGCCCACACACGCGGGCCTGACCGCGGACGTCACGGAGATCGACGTCGACGAGGATGGCCTCTTGCAGGCTCGACGACCCGCCTTCGGGGGTGACATTCTCGCGACCATCCTCTGTGAGGATCACCGCCCACAGATGGCGACGATCCGCCCGGGCGTCTTCGAACCCGGCGACCGAGACGAGAACACGGCGGTCGATGCCGACGCGATCCTCGAGGTCGACGTCGTCGTCGACGAATCGGAGACGATCAGCGAAGTCCTCGAGCGCGACGTTGGGGATACCGCAGATATCACCGAAGCCGAACGAATCGTTGCCGTCGGTGAGGGCGTCGAAGGCGACCTCGAGCCGGCGCTTGAGCTCGCGGAGGCCCTGGATGCGGACCTCGCCGCCAGCCGTGCAGCGGTCGATGCCGGCTGGGTCGATGGTTCGCGACAAGTTGGTCAGACGGGGAAAACCGTCCGACCGGACCTCTACGTCGCCGTCGGGATCAGCGGGGCGATCCAGCACGTCGAGGGGATGAACAAATCCGGAACGGTCATCGCGATCAATACGGATGCGAACGCGCCAATCTTCGAGCACGCGGATCACGGCATCGTCGGTGATTTCGCGGACGTGTGTCCGAAACTGGCCGAGACACTTGCCACGGAAGCCGTGGTAGAGGTGGACCAATGACTGACGACACAACCGAATCAACGATCGTCGACGGCGCACAGCTCCTCGAGGAGCGTGCCGGAGACGCCGCCCTCGAGTCACCGAACTACGATGGCGAGTTCGATGCGGTCATCGTCGGTGCGGGCCTCGCCGGGAGTGCCGCCGCGCTGACGCTGGCCAAACGGGGCCTCGAGCCATTGCTCATCGAGCGTGGCACGTACCCCGGCGCGAAGAACGTCTTCGGTGGCGTCCTCTACACGCCGACGATCCGCGAACTGACGGACCTCGATGGGGCACCGCTCGAGCGCTACATCGGCGAAAAGCGCTTCAGTATGTTGAGCCACCACGACGAGACGGCCGTCTCGCTGAAGCCAGGCGACTGGCATCGCGAACCACACAACGACTCGTTCACCGTCTTCCGTGGTGACTTCGACGAGTGGTTCGCCGAGCAAGCCGTCGAAGCGGGCGCGACACTGATCACCGAAACGACGGTCACCGGCCTTATTCGAGAGAAGGGGGCCATCGCCGGTGTCGAGACCGACCGCCCCGACGGCGAGATTCGGGCTCCGTACGTCATCCTCGCCGAGGGTGGAAACTCCCTCGTGAGCGAGGGCGCTGGACTCAAAGAAACCGAGTCACGTGAGAACATCGCCGTCGCGGCGAAAGAAGTCCTCGAGTTCCCCGAAAACGACGAGGCGATCGAAGACCGCTTCAGACTGGTCGGCGACGCCGGGGTTTCCTACCACTACTTTGGCGAGGGAGCCGTCGGCGAAGCCTTCGGTGGTGGCTTCATCTACACCAACGACGACACCGTGAGCGTTGGTGTGGCCTACAGCCTCGAAGACGCCGCAACGAAGCGTCAGTCGCCCGAGGAGACGCTCAACCTGTTCAAGAGCCATCCCGCAGTCGCACCGCTGCTCAAGGACGCCCGAACCGTCGAGTACAGTGCGAAGACGATCCCCGAAGGCGGGGCCGAAACCATGCCCGACCTCGTCCACGATGGCGCGCTGCTCGTCGGCGACACTGCTGGGCTCGTGTTGAACAACGGCGTCCACCTCGAGGGGACCAACATGGCCGTCGAGAGTGGCTATCACGCGGCGGCAGCCATCGCTGACACCATAGAGGGTGACGGACACCTCTCCCAGTACGCCGACGCCCTCGAGCAGTCGTTCGTCGTGCAGAACCTCGAGCGATACGCATGGCTCCAAGAGCGCGTCGAGGAAGACCGCGAACTCCTGTTCGAACGGCTGCCGACGGCGATTGCAGACGCGAGCACGGAGTACTTCGAGATGGACCGGAAGCCGAAAGAAACCCACGCCAAAGCCGCGAAAGCCCGCGTCCTCGAGACGGTGGGTGGCTTGAAAGGCGCGACGAAATTGGCGCTGCGCTACCGAAAACTGGTGAGATAATCATGAGTGTATCCCCACGTATTCCCGACACCGACATCCAGAACGACTCGATGGAAGACCGCCTGTACACGGTGAAGTACGACGACCCTGGTGACTCACACCTGGACGTCAAAGTGCCGAGCATCTGTGCAGACTCCTGTGAGACTGCCGACTGTGTCTCGATCTGCCCCGCCGACGTGTGGCGACGAGACGATGGCGAGGTGCCCACGATCGCCTACGAGAACTGCCTCGAGTGCTCGAGCTGTCGGTTCGCGTGCACCTACGACAACGTCGTCTGGGAGTACCCCACGACGGGGTCGGGTGTGTCCTACAAGCACGGATAGCGTACTGACGCCACACACCGGCGACACTCATCACCCACCGTTTCGTCCTCGGCTCACGCTGAGTGGATCGAAGACCACCGTCTTATTCTCGGCTATCGACCCTGACACACCGTTCCGAACGGCCAACCCAGGAGCCACCAGTTGTTCTCGAGTGTTGGGAATTGCCGACCTATTTCATGGCTATCCGTGTCTAGAGTTCACACGAGGGGACACCCATGTCGAACTCGCTTACACCACGCCCAGGATCGAACCAGATCACGTCCCTCGAGTCCGCGTCTGTCGCAGCCTACGACGCTCTCGAGGCGGCCGGTCACACCGATATCGAACTCGAAATGCCACACCAGACCCGCGGGACGTGGATCGTTCCAGCGACGACGGCGACGTCTCGCTGTCACGTTCACATCGACCCACGCACCGGTCACACCCGGATTTCTACAGCAACAGGAGATTAGCTCCCTCGGCGGCCCACTCGAGTTATCGTTTCATCGTTCTGAAGCCGTGGTTACGGTTCATCCGGGCCGTCGACCTCCCGGTCCGCTGGGTGCTCGACGGACTCCATCAACCGTTCGATTTCGACGCCTTCGTCGGGGAGTTGTTCCGGAAAACCCCCGAGTAGCACGATGGTGTCGTCTTCGTTAGCGAACGAGGCAACCCACAGGAGGACGGTGATATCCTCGCCCTCGAGCGTCGCCTCAGTCTCGTATTCGTCGATCGTCCGGACGTCCCCAAGAACCTCGAGTTCGATGGTATTTCCGGTCGGTTCGGGTTCGTCCAGGTCCTGATACTCACCCTCGAGTTCCGACCCGAACTCCTCGAGAAGCTCGTCGGTATCCATGTCAGCCAGTGGGTTGAGTGCAGTGCCAGCGATCTCGACGCGGGGCATCGAGATACAGGCGAAGAGTGCTCCTTCCTGGGTCTGATCCTGGATGGTAATATCGTTGGTGTAAGCTGCCGTCCACCCGGCGATTTCGACTTCGCGGCCAGCCACCTCCTCGCTAATCCCTTCCCACCCCTTGTGCTGCTCGGTGTAGCCTGTCTCCTCGAGTGCCTCTTCGGAGGGGAGAACCGGGTCGGCCGCAACCTCCAGTGGTGCATCACCGCGAATAAAGTCGAGACACCCAGCAGTGAGCGCAACCGTCGCTGTCCCCCCGGCCACGAGGAGCGATCTCCGAGTAGTCATTGCCGAATATATACCAAAGAGTGTGTAAATGTGTTCTGGCTACTGGTTACTGAGCGGACAGTTGTCCGAGAAAGCGGTGACGTATGAACAGTTATCGGGATGGGGGTCGGGACTACACATATGACGGAGTTTTCCAGTCGCGTGGAGGCGGTGTCGATCAGCGGCATTCGAGAGGTCTTCGAAGCGGCCGGCGAGAACGCGATCAACCTCGGCATTGGGCAACCCGACTTTCCAACACCGGCGCACGCTCGTCAGGCGGCTATCGATGCGATTGAAGCCGGAAAAACTGACGCCTACACCTCGAATAAAGGGACCCTCGAGTTACGCACGGCACTCGCCGAGAAGTACGACCGTGACTATGGGCTCGAGATCGATCCCGAGGAGGCGATCGTCACTGCCGGTGGGAGTGAAGCCTTACACCTGGCGCTCGAGGCCCACGTCGACCCCGGCCAGGAAGTGATCTTTCCCGACCCTGGCTTCGTGTCCTACGACGCCTTGACCCGTCTCGCGAGTGGGACGCCGAAACCGATCGGACTCAGAGCCGACCTGACCATGGACCCTGCTGCCGTCGAAGCGGCGATCACCGACGAGACGGCAGCGTTCGTCGTCAATAGTCCAGCAAATCCGACGGGTGCCGTCCAGAGTGAGGCAGACATGCGCGAGTTCGCACGCATTGCTGACGAGCACGACGTTCTCTGTATTTCTGACGAAGTGTACGAACACATCGTCTTCGAGGGCGAGCATCGCTCACCACTCGAGTTCACACAAACGGACAATGTCGTCGTCGTCAGCGCCTGTTCGAAAACCTACTCGATGACTGGTTGGCGACTGGGCTGGGTGATCGGTGCCCACGAGCGAATCGAACGGATGCTGCGGGTCCACCAGTACTGTCAGGCCTGTGCCTCAGCCCCAGCGCAGTATGCCGCCGAAGCCGCTCTTCGCGGTCCCCAGGACTGTGTCGAGGAGATGGCGACAGCGTTCGAGGAACGTCGAGACGTGGTCCTCGACGGACTCGAGGCGGCAGGACTCGAGGTTCCCACGCCAAAGGGGGCGTTTTACGCCATGCCGAAGGTTCCTCAGGGGTGGTGTGAGGAAGTTATCGAGCGCGGCGTCGTCGTCGTCCCCGGTGAGGCCTTCGGTGCAAACGGCGAGGGCTATGCCCGTCTCTCGTATGCGACGAGCATGGCGGAACTCGAGGAGGCCTTAACGATCATCGAAGAGGCGACCGCGGCTGTGCAGTAGGCTGACACCGGCTATTCCGTCCCCTCGAGCACCTGCCTGCACAATGACAGTGCCGCTTCGAGATGGGCGTCTGCTTCCTCGTGACCAGCGTCATCGGCTTCCTCGAGGAGGTGTTTCACCTGTTGGATCCGTTTTTTCGTCGTCTGCTCGTCGAGGTCCGAAAGTGCAGCGTCGGCCGCAACCGCCTCGGCCTCACCAAGCCAGCGGTTCGTCCGGTGATCGATCGGGAGTTCTGCGGTCGACTCGAGGTGGCGGTGAATTTCGGTAACCCGTTCTCGTTGTGTCGTGTCACGGTCCATACCGTGATTTCGGACTCGAGTGTCCAAACTGTTCCCCCTGGTCAGTGCTTCGAATCGAAATTATCAGGTAGCTCCCCTGGTTCCGGACAGATGTGAGTGTCCATCGGTATCGAAATCTCGCCCTCTTTCTCGTGCTTGCTGGTGTGTGGGGAACGGCGTTCGTCGCGATCAGAGCCGGACTCGAGCACTTTCCCCCTGTGTTGTTTGCGGCCTTGCGCTACGATATAGCCGGTCTTCTCATGCTCGCCTACGCAGCGACGGTTGTCGACGACGTACTTCCACGGGGACGAGACCAGTGGCTCCTCGTCACGATCGGATCCGTGCTCCTGATCGCCGCCTATCACGCGTTCTTGTTCATCGGCCAGCAACACACCACCGCTGCCGCCGCGGCTATCGTCGTCAGCCTCTCACCCGTGCTCACGACGGGTTTCGCCCGGGCACTCTTTCCGTCCGACGCGCTCTCGAGTGTGGGCCTGGTTGGGGTCGGTCTCGGGTTGATTGGCGTGGCCGTAATTGCTCGTCCCACGCCTGACGACGTGCTCGCCGCCGACGCGGTCGCCACGGGCCTCGTCTTTCTCGCAGCCGCCTCATTTGCCCTCGGCAGCGTCCTGACCCGGCGTGTAGAGGGGCACATGCCTATCGAAACCATGGAAGCCTGGTCCATGCTCGGCGGGGCGGTTCTCTTGCACCTCCTAAGTCTCGCGATGGCCGAGCCCATCGACCCGACCAGTTGGGCGAACGCCGAGGCAGTTGGCACGCTCGCCTATCTGGCCGTCGTCTCCAGCGCCATCGGGTTTCTGCTGTATTTCGATTTGCTCGAGCGCCTGGGTGCCGTCGAGATCAATATGGTTTCGTACGTCGCGCCGATCTTCGCCGCCGTGTTCGGCTGGCTCTATCTGGGAGAAGGGGTAGATCTCACAACGCTCTTCGGTTTCGCCCTCATCGTCGCGGGCTTCGTGCTCGTCAAACGACGAGCGCTCCGTGAGGAGTTTGGGTACGTCACTGGCAGCAGCCAGCGTAAGTGACGCGAGTAAGACTCGAGAAGCGCTTACTCCTGTTGGGCGTCGACGACCGCCACACCAGCGAGGTTCACGATATCCTTGACCTCGTCACCACGTTGGAGCACGTGGACGGGTTTGTCCATGCCGACGAGCATCGGTCCGATCGCCTCCGCGCCACCCAATCGCTGGAGCAGTTTGTACCCAATGTTGCCCGACTCGAGGTTGGGGAACACGAGCACGTTAGCTGGCTCCTCGAGGGTTGAAAACTCGTAGGTTCCCTGCAAGATCTCCTCGACGACGGCCGTGTCGGCCTGCATCTCACCATCGACCGGGAAATCCACGTCAGGGTCCTCCTGTAACATCGTGGCAGCGCGACGGGGTTTGCGGGTTCCCTCGTTGTCCACACTGCCGAAGTTCGAGTACGAGAGTAAGGCCGCTCGCGGTTCGACGTTGAATCGCTCAGCCAGTTTCGCCGTCTGTTTGGTGACTTCCGCGAGGACGTCTTCGTCGGGGTCCTGGTTCACCGTCGCGTCGGCACAGAAGACGATTTGGTTTTTAAATGTCAGCAGGTAGACGCCGGCAGCGTACTCGACGTCATCGGCCGTCCCGATGACCTGCAACGGTGGACGAAGGGCAGATGGATAGTGGTGTGTCAAGCCAGTGAGCAAGGCGTCGGCATCCCCCTGTTCGACCATGACGCTGCCGAAATAGTTCGTGTCCCGTCGGATGAGGTCCGTCGCCTCCGAGCGCGTGACCCCTTTTCGTTGACGGAGTTCGTACAGTCGTTCGGCATAGGACTCGTAGGTCCCGGCGTTGGGATCAGCGACGGTCGGGCTGAAATCGAGGCCGAGGTTGGCCGCCGACTGCATGATCGTTCCCTCGTCACCGATTAACACGGGATCTGCAATGCCCTGTTCTTGGATCTGGTACGCTGCACGGATCATCTTCTCGTCTTCGCCCTCTGCGAGCGCGACGCGCTTTGGCTCACTTTTGGCTTTGTTGAGGACGACGCGCATCATCTCGCGGGATTTGCCCAGGCGAGCCTCGAGTTGGGCTTCGTAGCTGTCGAGGTCGATTTCGACTCGTGCCGCTCCTGAGTCCATCGCCGCTTCGGCGACGGCCGGGACGACGCGAAAGAGCACGCGCGGATCGACTGGCTTCGGGATGATGTAATCGGGTCCGAACTGGATGGGTTCGTCACCGTAGGCCTTGACCACGGCATCAGGGACGTCTCGTCGTGCCAGGTCCGCAAGGGCTCGAGCGGCGGCGACTTTCATCGCTTCGTTGATTTCGGTCGCCCGGACGTCGAGTGCCCCGCGGAAGAGGAAGGGGAACCCGAGGACGTTGTTGACCTGATTCGGGTAGTCCGATCGGCCAGTGGCCATGATGACGTCGTCGTCCCGGGCCTCTTTTGCATCGTGATAGCTGATCTCGGGGTCCGGATTGGCCATCGCAAAGATAATCGGGTTGTCACCCATCGAGCGGACCATCTCTTGAGAAACGATGCCACCGATCGAGAGCCCGACGAACACGTCGGCACCCTCGAGTGCATCGGCGAGGTCACCAGCTGGGAGATCACGTGCAAACTCGCGTTTGTATTTGTTGACATCTCCTGCTGCCACTCGGTCTTCGGTGATGATCCCCGAGGAGTCACACATGATGATGTTGTCACGGCGGGCACCAAGTGAGACGTAGAACCGAGCCGTCGCGATCGCGCTTGCCCCGGCACCCGAGAAGACGATCGTGAGGTCCTCGAGGGCTTTGCCAGCGATTTCGGCGGCATTGATGAGTGCTGCCCCCGAGATGATCGCCGTTCCGTGTTGGTCGTCGTGGAACACGGGAATCTCCATCTCCTCGCGCAGGCGCTCTTCGATCGTAAAGCAGTCGGGGGCCTTGATGTCCTCGAGGTTGATTCCGCCGAACGTTGGTTCCATCATCTTCACCGCGTCGACGATTTTCTGCGGGTCGTCTTCCTCGAGTTCGATGTCGAAAACGTCGATGTCAGCGAACCGTTTAAAAAGGACTCCTTTTCCTTCCATGACCGGTTTCGATGCCTGTGCGCCGATATCACCGAGACCGAGGACAGCGGAGCCGTTCGAGACGACCCCCACGAGGTTTCCCTTTGCTGTGTAGGTGAAGGCGTCCGTTTCGTCCTCGTGGATCTCCATACACGGAGCGGCGACACCGGGTGAGTACGCCAGCGAGAGATCACGTTGTGTATTCGTCGGTTTCGTCGTCGAAATCTCGAGTTTCCCCGGTGGATCGGTGCGGTGGTACTCGAGTGCGTCTTCGTCGAGGGTCATACGGAGGCATGCACGGGGAGGACCAAAAGCAATGCGAAGGGATTGTACGACGATTGTCGATGTTCGGGGAGACCAGGATGGAACTGACCGACGATTCGACCGTTTTATACGGACCTGCCGATTGTCCATTGATATGGACGTCGCGCTTGGTGGGACGTTCGACCCCGTTCACGATGGCCATCGGCGACTGTTCGAACGGGCGTTCGAACTTGGAGACGTGACCGTCGGATTGACGAGCAACGACCTCGCCCCGAAAACTCGACACGTCGACCGCTACGTTCGCCCGTATGCCGAGCGTAAGCGCGACCTAGAGACCGAACTCTCGAGATTTGCCGACGAACAGGACCGGTCGTTCGAGATTCGCACCCTTACTGAGCCGACCGGTATCGCGACGGAGCCGCAGTTCGAGTACCTGATCGTCTCACCGGAGACCGTCGATGGCGGCCACCGGATCAACGAAATTCGTCGCGAGCGCGGACACGACCCACTCCAGATCGTCGTCGTTCCACACCTCGAGGCCGAAGACGGGGAGATTATCTCGAGTACGCGGATCGTCCGTGGTGAGATCGACGAACACGGTAATCTCACACCGGAGAGTGCGGGTCGCGGCGCGACCCAACCATCGGACGAGTCCGGTTCCGAATAAGGGGATTCCTTCCACATCCTCGATATACCCTCGGATAGCGATGCCACCGTAGGACAGTACTCGGAGGGTTTATACCGACAATGAACGGTCGCCGGCGACACGCTCGAGAAACAGACAGTGCTAAGTGTGAGGAATAATTACACCCTATTTGTAACTCCGTTCGAGCTGGTGACACGGCACACGTTCTCGAGGCACGACCCCGGTGGCTCGAGCACCACTCGACGGCTCCATCAGACATGAGTAAACAGACATCAGACGCGACGGCAGTGAACCGACGGACAGTGCTTGGCGGGCTCGCGGGACTCGGTGCGATTGGCCTCTGGGCGGGCACTAGCGCCGCTGTGGACGACTACGCCCCCGAGGATCTCACGGCAAGTGGTATCGAGTCGTTTCACCCCGGCCATCCCCTCTTCGTCGAGGTCGGCGAGAAACTGTGGAACTCCGCATGGGTCAGCGAGGAGTTGATCGGTGGTCGCGACAACCTCGCCCCGAGCATTCCAGACGCGACGGCTAATCCCGACAACTACGACGCAGACGACTTCACGTGGTCGATCGCCGAAGCCCCGGACGGCAGTGACGCCGAAATTACGTACCAATCCTCACTCCTCGAGGACGAGCCCCGATACAACGAAGGGCGGGACAACGTCGCCGAATTCGAAGCCGACGAGCCCGGCACCTACGTCCTCGAACTCGAGGTAGCTGAAACGGACGAGAGCTACGAGCTAACGGTGTATGCCTTCCCTGAGGCCGACGGCCCCGCGGGAGGACCACCACGACTCGAACTCGAGGCCGAATACGATGGCGGTGCCTTCCACATCGAGACGAACGCCCAACTGGCACCGAACACGCGGGCAACCCGTGACGACCTCGAGGTCGTCTTCCTCGCCGACGATCGCGACGCCCTTTCGACCGACGACATCGAAGTTGACGATGAAGCCCTCACAGCCAGGGTGGACGTAAACGCCCTCGAGGGCGACGTGGCCCGCGTCCACGCCGTTGCGTACGACGGGGATCAACACAGCGTCATCGACACCGTCGAACTCGACCCCGATGGCGAGGTGTACCTGCCGAACCGTGCCCCAGCGTGGATGGAAGACGGCGTCATGTACCAGATCTTCCCCCGCTCGTGGGCTGGTGAGCGCGGGGAAACCACGTTCGAGGACCTCATCGATGGCGTCGAGTACCTCGACGAGATGGGTGTGAACGCGGTCTGGCTCACTCCCGTGGTGCCCGCCGAAAGCGTCGACAAACTCTTCGGCAACAACAATCTCTCGAACTTCGACGAGGACGAGTTACCCGGCGGCGGGCCACACGGCTACGACACGAACGATTACTTCGGCATCGCCGAAGACCTCGCCATCGACGGCATGGACCCACTCGAGTCCTATCAGGCCTTCGTCGACGAGTGCCACGACCACGACATCAAGGTCGTCTTCGACCTAGTGATCAACCACGCTGGCCGAGGTCACCCGTACTTCCAGGACACGATCGCCGACCAGGACGACCGGCCGCCGGCCGAAGACTGGGAGTACCCACCCGTCCACGAGTGGAACGAGGATTCGAAGTACTTCGACTGGTGGGACCGGTTCGAGACCGAAGACTTCCACGGCGACGAACGGTTCGAGCCGGAACCCCGCGTTTCCGGCTTCTGGGACCTCCCGTCGATGCCCGCCTGGAACTTCGACAACGTCGCCGTCCGTGAACACTTCCTCGCCATTGCAGAGTTCTGGTCCGGCGAGGTCGGCGTCGATGGCTTCCGTTGTGACATCGCTTGGGGCGCACCGCATAGTATCTGGAAGGACATCCGTGAGGTCGTTCGGGACAACAACAGCGAGTACCTCATGCTCGACGAGGCCATCCCGAAAGACCGAGCCTTCTCCGAAAACGAGTTCGACATGCACTTCGATACGGACGGGTTCACCACGACCACCCACGACGTTGCAAACGGACTCGCCTCTCCGGAAAACCTCTATGAAGACGTTCGCGCCCGCCAGCAAGATGGCTTCCCCGACTACTCGCTCATCCTGAACGCCATCGAAAACCACGACGAAGTTCGGCTGATGAACCAGACGGCTGTCGACATGGACGACCCCGATCACGACGCCGTCAGCGACGAGGAGTGGGAATCCGCCGCCGCCCTCCAGCGTGCATGCTGGGCTGCTGGCGTTACCCTGCCAGGCGTCCCCTTCGTCTACTACGGCCAGGAACGCCAGATCAGTCGCTATGGCGAAGGCCGTCACATGGGCGAGGACGACAACCGTGGCCTCGAGAACGGGACCATCGATATCGGTGCCGACGTCCGCCCCGGCGGTCGCCAGCGTGCGTTCATGAACTGGGACGAGTACGACGAAGACCACCTCGAGTTCTACAAAGCGCTGATCGACGTCTATCACGACCACGATGTCCTCAAAAACGATGCCGCGCTCGTCGGCGAGTGGTACGAATCGGAGGACCGCGTGCTCGTCTTCGGCCGAGATGCGAGCCACCTCGATGACGTCGACGGCCCTGACCAGGTCGTCGTCGCGATCAACTTCGAGGAGGACGGCGAGCCAGCACGGATCGATTTCCGTGCCGATGTCGAAGGCCAGGACCTCATCACCGGAAGCGACCTGACCGAGGAGGCGGATGAGGAGCGCCGCACCGTCGAAGTCTCGGACATCGCGATCCTCGAGACACCGACCTTCTTCGCCGTCGGGGACCGCATCGCGAACCTCTCTGCCTCACCCGGGACAGACGACGGTGACGGTCGATACACCTACCCGGAGGGCGAGGAGTTCACCGACGGGGCGTTCGACCTCACTGGCTTCTCGATCCACGATGGCGGTGAAACCTATCAGTTCCAGGCTGAAATCGGCGGGGACCTCCTCAACCACCGCGACTTCGAGGGTGGGTTCTCCGAACAACACCTCCAGATCTACCTCCACGAGGAAGGCCAGGACGGTGAAACCGACGCCAGAAACGGCGTCAACGCCACACTCGAGGAACCGTACCAGTATCGGATCATCGTCGACGGCGAACACGGCACCCGCGTCGAATCCGCCGACGGCGAAGAGTTGGCCACTGGCGACGTCGCTGCCAATCCGGCCGATAACACGATCCTGGCTGAGTTCCCCAAAGACGCCCTCTCGAGCGCACTCGAAGGGATGGCACTGGCGGTACTCATGTGTGGATACGACGCTGACGCCGAGGGCAACGTCCGTCCCGTCGAAGCAGACCGGACAGAGACGACCTTCGGTGGGGCACGCAACGAGTATGCACCGAACGTCATCGACGTGTTGACCCCTGGTGATGTCCAACAGTTCCAGGCATTGGCCTACGACGAAGGGACGCTCGCGTCGATTCCATACATCCCACTGGCAACTGATCTCGAGGAAGTACACACCTTCGAGGTACCAACTGGTGAGGGGTACGGCCCCGGCACCTACGAGTACCCGACGAGCGACGACTTCTACGAGGGGGCCTGGGACCTCGAGGAACTCACGGTATCGGCCTCGCGGGATCACGTCGAGTTCGCGTTCACGATGGAAACCGAAGTCGAGAACCCCTGGGCGCTACCACGGCCGTTCTCACACCAGTTCTTCCAGGTATACGTCTACGATCCGGAGAGTGATGGTGAAGAAGGCACCGAGGGTCGTGAGGGGCTGAACGCGAATATGGCCGGTCCATATCACTACCGAGTCGTCGTCAACGGTGAGACGACGAAAGCTGTCGAATCAGCAGACGGCGACACGGTCACGTCCGATGTCGATACTGACGTCGAAGATCGGACCGTGGCGATCCGTGTCCCCGCCGACTCGATCGGGTGGGATGAAGACGCCGATGGTGGTATCGGAATCGTCGCGCTGGTGGCCCCGTTCGACGGCTTCCCCGAGGGAAGTATTCGGGCGATCGCGTCCGAGCCCGATGAGTACGTGATCGGCGGTGGGACCGGTGAAAACGACCCCGCAGTGATGGACATGGTCACCCCCGAAGACGTTGACCGCACGGAGGTCCTGTCGGCATACGACGAGGATTCAGCCGTCGAGCTTCCATTCGTCGCCCTGGGTGACGTCGAATTGCCCGATGTACCCGAAGACGACGATGGGGATGATGAAGAAGTGGACGACGATGGTGAAGATCACGACGACGATCACGACGAAACCGATGACACTGCCGATGACGTCGACGAAGACGATACCGTCGATGATGGGGACGATGGGACGCCAGGTTTCGGCGCCGCAGCGGGAGCGGCTGGTGTAGCCGGCGGAGCAGCCTACGCCGCCAAACGGATGCGTGAACGGTCCATCGAGGACGACAGTAACGACGCCTGATCGGAAAGCTGAGCCTTCCCGATCATTTCATTTGATTGGTGAGCCACGCGCCGTTCTGAAGACCACGAGTGAGGGTGTATTGGGCAAGAGTCATTTGTGTTTGTAAATATCTTTCCTCGTTTTACAAAGACGAATGCGTAATATATCCTCGAGTGCCAGCTTTCTTGCCAGTTTTATGTTTTTGTTCGATGCACCGACACCCTTGCTCATATATGAATCTTTTAGTGATTTTCCGCTACTGTATAACTGTCGCATATGTCTAACGAACGGCGAGACCGACAGTATCTCAGTGGAGAAGACAAACAACCTGCTGGGCATAGACACACAGAATCCAGCGCACGACCTGCCTGCGGCTGCGGCCGTGACCACGGTGGCTTCAGCCGTCGGCAAGTACTCGGAACCGCTGCAGCCGCAGTCGCTGCAAGTGCTTTTTCGCTCCCAGCTGCAGCCGACGACGATGAGACGTTCACTATCGTCCACGACCTCCACTCACACAGTGACATCGGCAGCCCTGGTGAGCCGAACATCGCTCGGTATCAGACGCTCGTTCAGGAACAGATCGATGGCCGCGATGACGTGATGTTCATGGGAAGTGGCGACGAACTCGGCTCCTCTCTCACCTCGTTTTTCACCGATGGAAAACACAAAGTCGAGTTTATGAACGATATGAATCTGACGGGCGTCGGGATCGGAAACCACGATTTCGACTACGGGATCGACGTCGCCTTCGAGAACTTCGAAAACAGCAATTTCCCGTGGATCACCTCCAACCTGAAAACGCCTGATGGTGACCAGCTCCCAAACACCGAGGAGTACATTATTGAAGAGGTCGGTGACACCCGTATCGGCGTATTCAACGTCGTTCTTCGCGGGTTCCACAGCATCACTGACTACCCGGACGAATACATCCAGGAGGACCCGATCGAGGTCGCCGAGGAAATGACGGCGATGCTCCGTGAAGAAGAGGGGTGTGACGTCGTTATTTGTGCCTCACACGTCAGACACGAAACCCACTACGAAATGGCCGAGGCAGTCGACGGCCTCGACGCCATCTTTGGGTCGCACTCCCACGTCACCTTCGATGAGGCGGATGAACATCATGGTACTATCATCAGTGAGATTGGCTACGCCTATCATCACCTCGGCGTGATGACGCTCGATTCGAGCGGTGACCTCGTCGACTGGCAACGGATCGACCTCGTCGACGAAGACGGGGAACCGGCCGACATCGAGCCTGACCCCGACTTCAAAGAGCGAATCGAAGCGTTACGCGCTGAAGTCGACGACGAGGTTTCACAGGTCGTTGGTGAGACGGAACTCGAGCTCAGTGCGAGCGGTGCAATCAACTACGCCGAAGAGAGCACAATGGGGAACCTCATCACCAACACGATGTTGGATTTCTACGAGGAAGCGGATGTCGCGTTCCAGAACGCTGGTGGTATCAGAACGAACGATACCTACGGTCCCGGCGAGTTGACGATGGAGAACATCCTCGAGATCAACCCGTTTGACAACGAAATTATCCTTTTCGATGCAACCGGTGAGCAAATCATTTCGGCTCTCGGTGCAACCGGTGTCGTCGACGGTGACGACGCCGATACCAGAATAGAATATCTTGGCAACGATGCACCGTTCGGTGCCCAACAGGGACAACAGGTGGCTGGTATTCAGTACGAGTGGAGCGGCCACGACGGACCCGAAGTACACAACGTGTTCATCGATGGGGAACCGCTCGATCCCGACGGAACGTACACCGTTGCGACGACCGACTTCATTAAGAACACTGCGAGTGGCTACGAAGCGTTCCACCAGATCCCAGACGAAGATGTCATCGCCGAGTCCGGGACCGAGTACGGTCCTGCTGTGGCCGCCTACATCGAAGAGCGTGGTACGGTGAGACCGGAACTCGAGAACCGGATAATACGTGTGGACGAGATCGTTGGCGCTGCAATCGATGTCGTCGAAGAGGGTGAACAGGTCGTCGTCACGACGCCACATCCTGGTGATGCTGCCGAGTCACTCACCGACGAGTTCCGCATCATCGCCCGCACGGGTGACGAACTCGAAGCGAGTGACGTCATCGACCACGACGATGAAATCGAGGTTCACTTCGATGCTGAAGCGTTCCAGTCACTGGCTGCGATCGAAGAGCCCCACCTCCGTGTGTTTGGTGGGTTCGACCCCGATGACGACTACTACGATTATGAAGACGAGGACGGTGAACAGCGGGAGCTTCCGGTTGCCGTGGCCTACGATTCGTTCAAACTCCGGTCGACCATCGAGCAAGAGGATATCGATGCACTGCTGGCTGATGACGATGACGAGACGGATGACGGTGACGAGACGGATGATGTTGACGAAGACGACGAGACTGACGATGTCGAGGAAGATGACGATACAGCCGATGTAGACGAAGACGATGACGCCACAGAGGCCGACGATGGCACACCAGGTTTCGGCGCCGCAGCGGGAGCGGCCGGTGTGGCCGGCGGAGCAGCCTACGCCGCAAAACGCCTGAGCGAACGATCCGCCGAGGACGACAGTAGCGACGCCTGATCTGAAAGCCGACGCTTCCCGATCGTTTCATCAAATAGGGGAGACAAACAGCGCCACTGCTTTTTGTAGTGTCGTGTTACCTCCTGTTCACTCGAGAGAGCACGCGAAAAGCCCGCCACCGTCACCACTGTGGGGGCTCGAGGCCGGCATCAGCTAAGAGTGCTTTCCATCGTTGTTGGATCGAGAGCCGAGAGACCCCGGCTGCTTCGGCAACAGCACATTGCGTGCGACCGTCACTCGCGACGAGTGACCCAGCATAGACGCTCGCGGCCAGGACGGCCGGTTTCGACCGATCTGCCTCGGGAACGTTCGCCAAAAAGAGATCCGTTGCCGCCGATCGTGCTTCGCTGCTGAGTTCGAGACGGTCGGCGACGTGCTCGAGATCCTTGAGCCACCCTTCCTGTTCGACCCGAACCCGGGCGTTGTACATACTGATTCTATTGTGGAACGCAGATATAAACATCTGGGAGCCGCCCACCAGTGATGGTCGTTCCATTACGAGTATGAGTAGATTGTGACACTCAGCGCAATGAGATGCTACGCCAGGCAACCCATAGATACGGATGAGGGGCTCTGGCTGGCGAATAGGCGGCTGTAGATAGGTCACGCTTACTAATGGAGTCCACTCACCAACCCGATATATCCACAGCGGGGACCCCTGAAACCCTCATGAACGAACCAACCTGTAAACTCGTCTGTACCGGCTGCGGACTCGAGATGCCGTATCGAGACCGATCTTTGGCAGAACAAGCAGCCGAGTTGCACCAGTTGCGAGATGCAGAGCACATCACGTTCATTGTCCCGCCGGATTGGTCGCCCGAAGAACCCGTCACACAGTGAACGGAACCGACACCTTCTTACCCACTTCCTCAACTACTGGTATTCACACTCGAGCGCGGGTAGCCAAGTGGCCAACGGCGCAGCGCTTAGGACGCTGTCTCATAGGAGTCCGCAGGTTCGAATCCTGTCCCGCGCATACCGTCTTGAACGCCCGTGAGAGACGTGTATGGCCGACGAAGGATTCGAATCAGAGAGCAGTCTTGCTGTGGCTGTGGTCCGACCCCAGTTCTTGTCCTCGCTCACGTGCACACAAAAGAGAATACATGCAGTAAGAGGGACTCGAAGATGGGCAGCGTCAGTCTAATTGTCGCTCGAGATTCTGTGCCGCCCGTCACGTGTACACCGTAGAGGTGCGTCACGTGAGGAGAAATCAGAGATTCGGGATAGAGTCCTCGAGTTGAGTCGAGAGACCTATAGTAGCCACTGCAAGTCATTGCACACCTGTTCGCCAGACGGGTCGGCGATCAGTGTGCAAATCGTTTCAGTTGGTACTCTAATTAGGATGCTCCACTGTCGTTCAGAACGGGCTGCTCTGAGCATATCCGTGACGATCACTCGAGCGGCCGACGGTAACGTTCATTGCACGCGACGGCAAATACTGCCACCGTGATGGACGGGGATCTTACTGACGAGGTGGTACACGACCCACCACGGGAGTTCGTCGAGTCGACAAACGTCTGGGCGTTCATGCAGGCCCATGGTATCGAGAGCAACGAGGAGTTGCTCGAGCGAACGACGACCGACCACGGAGATGACGAAAGTGGCGTCGAGTGGTTCTGGGACGAGGTCGTCGAGTATCTCGGCATCGAGTTTTTCGAGGACTACCACAGGGTTCGAGACGACAGCGACGGCCCGCAGTTCACCGACTGGTATCCCGGTGGCGAACTCAACATCGCCCACAACACCCTCGAGCGCCACGCAGCGCCGGATAACCCGACCCGAAATCGTGTGGCGACTATCTGGGAGGGTGAGGATGGGACGGTTCGCGAGACCACTTATCACGAACTCGAGCGTCAGGCCAATCAGGTGGCAAACGCCCTCGAAGCACGAGGCGTTGAAAC
>PUKM01000102.1 GCA_003552325.1 Natrialbaceae archaeon
AACACCTCGAGATACTCGAGGCCCATCCGGACCCGAAGGCGGTGAATTACGTCCCACCCGACGCGTATACGACCGATCCGGGCACGTACGTCGAGCAGATCGACGCGATGAACGTCGACGGCGTCCACGTTCACTCGATGACTCCCGAGGAAGGGTATCACGCTCGACGGGGGACGGAGTGGTCCTACGAGGAGGTGTATCGTCGGCTTCGAACTGCCGGACTCGATACGGTCCCGGGAACCGCTGCTGAAATCCTCGTCGACGAGGTTCGAGACGTGATCTGTCCGGGCAAAATCGGGACTGATGAGTGGCTCGAGGCGATGGAGGCAGCAGCGAGCGTCGGCCTTGGACTCACGGCGACGATCATGTACGGCCACGTCGAAAACGAGGCCCATCGGGTGTTACACCTCGAACAGGTGCGGCAACTCCAGGAGCGCGTCGACGGTGCAATTACCGAGTTCGTACCCTTATCGTTCGTTCACCAGCAGACCCCACTGTACGAACACGGCGTCGTTTCGGGTGGCGCGAGCCGTGACGAAGACGAGTTGTTGATGGCTGTGTCACGATTGTATCTCGACAACATCGACCACCTGCAATCGTCGTGGGTCAAGTTCGGCAACGAAGGCGGCCTGAAGATGCTCACCTGTGGCGCCGACGACTTCATGGGGACGATCCTCTCAGAGGAGATCACGACGCGAGCGGGCGGCCAACACGGCGAGTTCCGATCCTTCGAGGCCTACGTCGACCTCATCAGTTCCATCGGGCGGACGCCGGTCGAGCGGTCGACGGATTACGAACACCGACGCGTGATCGATCCGGACGATCCGCCGTTCGGCCCCCAGCTTGGGCCGAAAGCCGATGGGACACCCCTGCTCGAGGACACAGCGCGGGCCCACGACGGTGGGGGCGCGCTCGAGCCCAACCCAGAGTTTAGGTGAGTCGTCGTCTACGCGAGTGTATGGACGAACTCGAGGAAAAGCGGGTGTTCGGGAAGCGAGGCGGTGTGACCCCGGTGTACGCAGTCGGCGACGCCGGTGTCGTCTGTGCACTCGTCTCCGGCGGGAGCGTCGGGGAGTTCGGTATCGTCGAACGGTGTCGGGGGCGTGATCTCGCGGTTGGAACGAGGCGTGGCGGCGAGGAAAGAGTCCTCGCGGTTGCAACGGAGGCGGACGTTCTCTACACGCCACTCGTCGAATCGAGCGACCGCTTTGGAGTTCCGCCCCACCACTTTCAGTCACTCGAGTTCGGCCCTGCGACGGCCGTCTCGATACACGACGGCGTCCTTTTCGCGGCGGACGATTCAGGTGGAGTAAGCCGATTGTCCCTCAGGGGACTCGATATCGGTGGAGCGGATGCGAATGCGGACACCGACACGAGCACCCCCACGGACACTGGCACCACGATGGACGGGGTCGCACCAACCGAGTGGATCGCACTCGAGTACGACGGGGCCGCAGAACCGGGCTCGGTTCGCGCCCTCGACGGGCCACTGGTCGCGACCGATCGAGGCGTCTTTCGGTACTGGCGGGGCAGACTGACCCACGCCGGCCTCGAGGACGTCCGTGACGTCTCCGCGTCTGGAACCCCGCTCACGGCGACCGATGCTGGCCTCTACAAACTCGGGAACGGCTGGATGCGAGTCCTCGAGGGCTCGTTCGACGGTGTGTGGGCCGACCCTGCCAGCAGGCCGGGCGCACTCGAGCGTGCCCACGCGAGCGACGAAGGCGGGTTGTGGTCGACTGCCCCGAAAACGGAGGGGTGGAACCGTGTGACTGCTGACACGGCCCCCGATTCGATTGGAAGCGTCGCCTACGGCGAGGCGGTATTCGCGGGGACCACCGATGGGCGACTGTGTATCCAGCAGCAGGCCGGTGAAACCGCCGCCGGTTCCAGTCCAGCGGCCGCCGGTGAGTGGCGGTGTCACCACCTCGGCCTCGAGGCGCTCCGAGCAGTCACCGTGGTCGGCGCAGGCGGCCACGAACCTGACGTCTGACGAACGTCTGACGGGGAGTTATCTGTCAGCGTCGCTATTCGCCCGACAATGCAGCCAATTGCACGACGAACACTTCTCGCTGGTGCTGGGGCGCTGGGGGCCGTCTCGCTCGCCGGGTGTACGGGAGCATCCGACGCGGATGACGAGGCCGCCGATGGTGCTGGGGGATCGAACGACAGCGACGGCGGTGATGACCCGTCACCGACGGGAACCCAACTCGGTGAGATCACCGTCGAAAACCTCGGCGACGGCGAACACACAGTCGACGTCCTCGTCGAGTTCGACGGTGAAATCGAACACTGGTCGACTCACGAATTCAACAGTGACGCGGAGGGCGTCACCCTCGAGGACGGGTGGCCCGAAGAGCCAGGGGAGTTCCGTGTCACGGCTCGAATCGATGAAGGAGAGTTTACGCAGGTCGCGCCCGAAAACTGGAGTCGACCCGACTGTATCAACCTCATTATTTTCGTCGAGCGCGACGGGGCGATTCAGGTCGCTGGCGTGACGGATGGGGGTCCTTGCGGTGACGGCGACGTTGCCGTGTCCGAAGCCGAGGGCGTCGAGGACGACGAGACGGGCACGACCAACGACACCGACGAGTAGTCGAGTACGAGCCGGTTTCGGACTCGAGCGATCCACCGCCGAACAAAACGGGTTTTACCCCGGGGGCTGTCCCCTCGAGTATGACTACTATCCTCAGCGGCTCGGCGAGCCAGGCGCTGGCCGGGAGGCTCGCCCGTGCCCTCGAGGCCACGCTCCTCGAGACGAGCTACGATCGGTTTCCAAACGGCGATCTGTTCGTCTCACTCGATGTCGATCACGACCTCGCTCTCGAGGATGAGCGCGTTATCGTCGTCGCATCGACAGCCTCGAGCGACGCCCACCTGGAACTGTTGCTCTTACAAGACGCCGCACGCGAGGCCGGTGCAACCGAGATTGTGACCGTCATCCCATACATGGGGTATGATCGGCAAGAACAGGCGTTCAATCCGGGTGAACCCGTCTCATCACGGGCGGTTGCCCGGGCGATCTCGAGTGGGACTGACGAGGTCGTGTTGGTGACGCCCCACGAGGACGTCGTTTGTGACTTTTTCGAGCCGACGGCTCGTCAGATCGACGGTGCAACGGTCCTTGCGGATGCGCTCCCCGACGACCTCGATCACCCGGTATTTATCGCTCCGGACGTTGGGGCTGTTTCGCTCGCTGAAACGGTGCGTGAAGCATACGGCCGTGGATCGACGGATTACTTCGAAAAGACGCGTCACTCCGAGACGGCTGTCGATATCTCTCCGAGTGACATCGACGTCGATGGCCGAGATGTCGTCGTCGTCGACGACAGTATTTCGACGGGCGGCACGATGAGCGAGGCCGTCGGCGTACTCACTGAGCGGGGCGTTGGGCGGGTATACGTGACGTGTGTCCATCCCGTTTTGGCACGCAGTGCCGTGACCCGTCTGTACACCGCCGGCGTCGAAGCGATATACGGAACCGATACCCTCGAGCGTGCGGTGAGTTCGGTGTCGGTGGCTCCCGTTCTCGCTGAGACCCTCGAATTGACCGAGTAATACTCCATCACCCCCGACCGAACAATCTATGCACCCCGCCACGAAGGTTTCACTTGTGGTGACCGACACGGTCGCTGTCGGTACCGATTCCCCCCGTCAGGATGCACGGACTCATCCACCAACGCCTGAAGTCGTACGTCGTCGATAAAACCGACGAAACGAGCTGGCGGACGATCCTCGAGCACTCGGGGATCGACCCGCAGCTGTACCTACCGGTCTCGCACTATCCCGACGAGGAGGTTCGGCGTATCCTCGAGACGCTTGCCGAACTGTCGGGTCACGACGTCTCGGCGATCGAACGCGACTTTGGCCGCACGCTCGCACCCGCACTATTGCAGACGTTTCGTGCCCACTGGCGGGAAGAGTGGACGTTGCTGGAGTTACTCGAGCACACAAACGATATTGCGAAGGCGCTTCGAGCGAAGCACCCGGCGAACGATCCACCCGCGGTGTCGTGTCGGCGGACGGACGACGGGCATACGGTGATCTATCGCTCACAGCGAGGGTATCCAGCGATGGCTCACGGCGTGCTCGAGGGGCTGGCTCGTGAGTTCGACGAATCGGTGACGATCAGGCGGATGGACACCGAGACGGTGGATGGGGAGACCCGGTGTACGTTCCACCTCGAGGGTCTCGAGGACTGACTGCCACGTCGAATTCCTCCGTCGGTCAAAACTCGATTTCGCCAGCAGTGATACTGGCTCTCGAGCGTCGGTAGGCGAAGACAAACGCACGAACAGGGTCGAGGCTGGCGCCCTCGCGACTGGTAGCGGGCTACTAACCAAGTACAGTGTTGGGGTGAGCACAGCTATGACTGACGGTAACGCAGACGAGCCGTTCGACGACATCGAACCCGATCCAGACGGGGTCCTCGACGCGTTCGGAATCGATGATCCCAATGACCTCCTCGAGGACCTCGATGCCGAAACGACTGCACACGGTGATCACGATCCAACGCGTGACGAGACCATCGACGTAACCGATACGATGGCGAGTGATCTCTTCGATGGACTCGAGCGGGCGGCCGCTGAAATCGACGATGGCGCGACGGTTACCCGTGAACCGCCAGCCCTTCCGGGACGCCAGTTGTTTGGGTTCGACGAAGGAACGACGCTCGAGGGGG
>PUKM01000076.1 GCA_003552325.1 Natrialbaceae archaeon
GCCGTCGTGAGATCACAGTCGACGACGACGGCGTCGAGTTCGCGGGCCAGGTTGAGCGAGCACGTCGATTTGCCGACGCCCCCTTTGCCCCCGCAAACGGCGACGATCATGACTCGAGAGACCGGCGACCGATTACGCGACGGTCGGGTTGCCAGTCAGGAAGGTCGCCAAGACAGTCGTCGTGATGGGCGGTGTCGTGTCGGTCCTGTGGGTCGCTTTCCGAGCTGGTGTTGAGCCGTTCGTCGCCCATTACTCGCTCACTCGAGCACACCTCGAGTGGCTGCTCGAGCCAGGCCGATTCACCGTTGGTCGGCTGTCCCTCGGGCCCGCCAGCGACGGCGCACTTACTAGGGACAGGCGTCGCAAAGCCGACACCAACGGTACGCCCTGGCCGGACGGTTCCCTGCCAGTGGCGCCCGCTCCAGGCTGCTCGAGCCGTTGCCCTTCGGGGTGTCCAGGCAGCCTCAGGACAGCGACACCCGAGGGTAATTCGCTGTGGTGTCGAGGCGCTGTGTGTGACTGTCGCCGTGACGAACGCGACCGTACTGGTGACCGAAACCGCCGTCTCCAGAGTGACCGCCGAAGACGGCATCGTTATCGTACCTCCGCAGGCCTGGTGGTCTGATCGTCACTCGAGTGCGGGTCTCGAGCCTGGTCTGCAGGCTGCTCGAGAACGTACACCGTGTCACCCGGTTCGACCGGTTCGTTCCCCGCAGGAAACGCGAGTGGCTCCTCACCGGGGCGCTGTATCGCGAGCACTCGCCCGGGAAGCCACTCGACGAACTCACCGGCGAGTGCATCCGCGTCCGTGACCCGATAGCGCTCGACACACACCGAAGACCGTCGGAGAGCCGAAAGGAGTGCCTGCCGGTCGTTCCGCGGCGCTGAGACCGTCGTTATCCGACAGTGGTCCGCCTCGAGGGCCACACCGCGAGCGGTCTCGGGTTCGAACAGGATCGTTAGCCAGTCCTGGCTCTGTATATGGATCGTCCCAACACCAGCGAGTCGGGGTTCCTCACCCCCGGTCGTCCACACCTCGACTGGGCTACCGGCCCCGGAAGACGACGCATAGGTGGCCTGCATCGAAAGGGCGACCAGGCCCGGTGGAATTGCGTGACTACAGCCCGTCGGCGCACGCCCGACCGCAAGCCGCGTAACAGTCCCCTCGGAATCGAGGTCACACTCGACGTGGTCGAGGTCGAAATCCGCTTGCAACCGGCTCTCGAGGCGGCGTTCCCGTGCCCGATCGTCGAGTCGGCGGGGAAGGAGTACCCGTTTACCGGAGAGTGCATCCCTGGTTTCAGGATCAACCGGGCAGCTATCGTGGACATCGTCGATTCGGTCTGGAAGCGTGAGGGCGACCCACGCCCCATCCGGGCCGCGACGGGTTGGCACGAGTGCATCCTGCTCGGGTGGTGAGTTCTCGGCGACGCGACGGGCGAGGTGATCGCCAAGCCACCAGCCACCGACGCTGGTGGCGGTACCAGTGGCGAAGACGCCGAGTATCAGTACACCACTGGCGTAGCCAACCAGTGGAGCCGGCTCGAGCAATACCCCATGCCTGAGGGCATCGAGCGTGAGCAAGAGAGCCGGGAACGTCCATCCGACCAGTACGGCCGTCCCCGGTGGAATCGAGTGCCTCGTCGTCCAGCGATAGCTAACCGCCACCCCCATGGCGATGACGCCTGCGAGTAACGCGAAGCCGACGATGGTCAAAATGGCAGCCTGTGTCCACCCTGAAACGGCGCCAGTTTCCAGCATCATTGCGCTTCCTCCGTGAGCGTGGAGGTGGCTAAAGGACCTGACGGCGGTGACTGGTGGCCCTCGAGCGCGGAACCCACCGTCCTCGATGCATCGTCCCCGTGAGCCTGGTCGAACACTGTCGCAATCGCCTCGGGTGGACCCGCTACCAACAGCGTCCCGGAGAACTGTTCTCCCGTGATCGAGCCAAAGGTCCATCCCGGTTCCTCGGATTTGGCCTCAGCCTCTGGACGCCGTGCGAGCACGGAAACCGACGGCGTGTCTCCCAACCTGTCGACCACAGCCGGCGTCGCGTTTTCACGTCGAATCACCAGCCCGGCACGCTCGAGCGCCGCGACAGCCTCGAACGCACCTGTCGTCCCAGCCGGCAACACGACGAGTCGCGGCTCCGGAGTGGCAAGTAGCGATCCTGCATCTCCAGCTGAGACGGCGACCGTCACCGACGGCGTTCTCTGCTCTCCAGTCTCGTCGCTGTCGACACCGAGGACCCGCCCCTCGAGCGTCTCCGCCGTGCAGATGACGCCGACACGATCCCCCTCGTCGAGGGTCGGGGGCACAGGGGTTTGTAGCGTGAACGCGCGCCAGCCGTCGGGCACGCGCTCAGCCAGGTGTCCTGGTCTTGCGGCCACAGCAAGCCTCAAGGTTCCCTGTGGGTCGATCGTGGGAACGACGTGTTCGAAATTAGAGCCTGTCTCGAGCCGATCACTGAGGCGCGTCTCGAGCGCACTGATCGGCAGATCAGCTGGCAGTCGCCAGCTCGAAGCCTCGAGTGTGCGTCTCCGAGCCGCCTCGAGTGGCGAGAATCCGTCGACCGTGGTCACCGACTCGGGCGACAGGGAAACGTATCCAAGCGAATCGGCGTCGGCCGTGACTGCCGCTGCAAGTGGCTGCCCGTATGCCACCGAATCATCCCTGTTTCGACGAACCGTTCGCCCAAGCTGGTCGCCCTGACTGTGCCCGTACACCGTGAGGAGGATGACGACCGACCCAACGAGGGTTCCGATCAACGCGACTGCAAGCGAGGGGTGTACCACCTCGAGGTGAACGGTTCCGGCCACGGCAACGCATAGCGAGGCGACGACAACGACGACAGTCGGCACGGAACGGTCGTACTGGTACCGATAGACGGCGCTACCCACGCCAGCGAGAGCCGCGAGAACGGTACCGAAGAGTACCCCATACGCGATGGCGAGCAAGACGGCCACTGGAACCGACATGGGCCACGCTTCCCCCGTGATGGTATATAAACGCGGAGCTGCCCTCGAGCCCAGGTTTATATGTGGGCGGGCGGCCAGCCGACGCATGACGTTCGTGATCGGCCACGGCGACGCGAACAGTGGGTCTGCGATCTCGAGCCACATCGGTCGCCTCGGCAGCTACCATGCTCGCGACGGCAGTCACGGGGCCGACATCGGCCTCGACCTCGATGGACCACACGCCATGCTCGTCGTCGGTAAACGGGGGTATGGTAAGTCCTTTACACTGGGTGTTATCGCCGAGGAACTCGCCCGGGCGGAAGGGATCGCTCCCATCGTCATCGATCCAATGGGCGTCTTCACGCACCTCGCCGAACCGGCGGATGGACCACCCGTTCCCGCAACCGTCATCGAGAATCCGACCGTTCGGCCGGACACGCTCGACCCGAAATCGTGGTGTGCACTCGTCGGCCTCGAGGCCGAAAGCGGGCCAGGAGGCCTCCTCTGGCGAAGTGCGCAACGTGCCTCGAGCCTCGAGGGGATGGCCCGTATCATCGACGAGAGCGACGCACCCCCAGCGACGATCCGGTCGGCACGAAACCACCTCGAGCTCGCCGGATCCTGGGGTGTCTTCGATACGGATGGGGTGGCAGCGAGTACACTCGAGGAGACAGCAGTGACAGTCCTCGACGTGTCGGGTCTCGCGGATGCACCGATGAACGCGATCGTCCGCGGGGTCGCAGAAACGCTGTACCGAGGTCGGATGACAGGTGAGATAACCCGGCTACCGTGGCTTCTCCTCGACGAGGCACACACGTTCTTCGGTGGCGTCGCTCGGCCTGCCCTCGAGACGATCCTCACCCGCGGGCGGGCACCGGGAGTGAGTCTCGTCGTCGCCACCCAGCGGCCCAGTGCCGTCCCGCCGGTGGGGATCTCACAAGCGGACATTACGATTGCACACCGACTCACGGCACGGGCAGATCTCGAGGCACTCGAGGCCGCTCAGCCGACGTATCTGAACGGGACACTCGAGGACCGCCTTCCCGAACAACCGGGTGACGTGCTCGTGATCGACGACGCGACCGAAACGGTTCACGCCGCCAAGATACGCTGGCGAGAAACCCCACACGGTGGGGAGAGCCCCCGAGCGAGTGCTGTCTCCGCTTGCACAAGGGAGGAAGTCGCGCTGGACGGAGAAATCGGTCGGAATACTGGTGAGGAGGCGTGATCGTGGCCCGGTAGTCACCGATTCGTGCTGAAACGCTTCCCCCATGCCAGCATCCGGGCCTGGGGGTTCGAGTTTATATACCAATGGGCGGCCAGGCGATCTATGACGGACCGAAAGCACCTCGAGCGTCGACTCGCCGCCGTCGAACGCGCGCTCCTCGAGGCGGATCGTTCGTTCGACGACTTGTCTTCAGTCGCAGCACTCGAAACAACTGCCGAGGACCTCGAGGAACGGCTCGAAGAACAGGAACGGCGGGTCGCCGCACTCGAAGCTGCCGATCGATCCCTGCAGGGGTACGTCGATCACCTCGAGCACGTCAACGAAGAGGTCGAACGACAGGCGAACGCGGCGCTTGCGGCTGTCGACAGGGTGGACCGACGCCTTGCCCTTCTCGAGGAATCCGCGTCGTTCGAACACGCGGAGACAGC
>PUKM01000247.1 GCA_003552325.1 Natrialbaceae archaeon
ATAGATCACCGAGTAGGGGATACCATGATACAGCACGAATCCAGCCGGTCTGTCGGCTTCGAGGTGATCGACTGATGCGACTGTCACGTGGCGGCCTGCTCGTGCTCGTCGCCTTCACTGCACCGCTGCTCGTCGAACTCCGCACGGTTCTCGGCTTTTTCAACATAGACGTCGGGATCACGGGCATCGCGATCTTTGGCGCGCTCCTTATCGGAGCGATCGTCTTCTGGGCGACGCTGCCCGAGCGCGAACGGACCGAAGCGACGGCCTAAGCTCACTCTCGTCCCTTTCTACCGCTCCTCGTGTTTCCTGAGGTGGGCCAGCATCCCATTTGATCGTGACCGGATTCACTTAGAGCCGTCCGCTCGAGCATCGATCGTCGAGGTTACCCCGACTTCACACCGAAGCGCCAGCCTGCCAATGTCTCCTGCTCAGGGGTGAACGACCCAGGTCGCGTTGTGCTTTCTTTCCCGATTTCTGGGAACCACGATCATGCCTTTTGAACGATGCCTTCCTATGCCCTCGTATGTCCTCAGCGAATTCGACACGCACACAGGATTTCGGGCGCTCGTGGTGGTTCCGTCTCTTGACGGGTGTTCTCGGCGTACTCGTCCTCGGTTTGAGTGCACTCGGCGTCTACACGATGAACCCCGACGCGGTCGTCTCCACGCTCACCTCCGGCTATCTTCTGAGCACACTCCTCTTTGCTGCCGTGCTCGGTGCCGTGGTGTACGTCTTCCGAAAACGCTTCCCGGTCCGGACCCCGAGTAATCGGCAGTCATACCAGAGCTGGCGTTGACGGCGTGTCTCTGCCCACTGGATTCACTTTCACCGTTCCCTACACTTTCATTGCGGTCCCTTGGCTGACGCTTTTTATCCCGCTTGCACCGCTCTCAGCCAATGGCATCGACCAAACGAGAGATTCGCCTGGCTGATCGGACGGACCGCTGGCGGTACGTTTGTCCACGTGGGCACCGCTCGTGGGAACCGACGAACGCCCACTTCTGGTGTCAACAATGTGCACGAACGTGGGGCGACGTCGACCCGGAGTTCGACGCGCTACACGACAGGAAAACGGGTGAGCGCATCGCACGCTCGGAGCTGACGTTGTCGACAGCTGAGTAGGTTGTTCACGACCGGATGCTGCAAGCGAAACGATATCTTTCGGTACGGATGCCCCGGGTGACTCGAGTCGGGGCCGGTAGAGATGGCTGTGTGTACAGCCGGTGCGCTCGAACCCACATCGAGGTGGGAGGTGAGTGTTGGACACACCTCGGACGTGAGACGCTCGTGTTGTGTGTACGCGAAATTCGGGACCCCCAGGACCGGAACTCCTTCCTCGTTATTGGATCGGTAGACGAACTGGTCGGCCCTTACACGGGCCGTTCGGATTCGAGCTCTTTCTCTCCACCCTCGTGGCTTGCGCCGTTGAGTTCGGTCATGACCAGCGCACGGTAGGCCCGGCGGAACCGTTCGGAAAGCGCCTGATGAGAGATGCCGAGTTCATCGGCTAGCTCTTCCATCGACGTTTCACGTGGAATCGTGAAGTAGCCCTGATCGAGGGCGGCGAGCAGCGTTTCGTACTGTTTGTCGGTCAGGCGATCGGTCGTCGAGCTCGTCTCTTTGAGCTCGGTGAGCCGTCGGAGCGTGACGGTCGCCTCGCTGTCATCTAACCGTTCGTACAGGCTACTCGCGTCGCCGTGATCGAGGAATCTGACTCGAACATGCCACCAGCCGTTGCTCGCCGCAGCGGTCAGTACCGTGCCGCGGTGTGAGAGGACCTGTTCGAAGATGTCGAGTGCCTCGTCGGCGATCGACACGTCGTACAGCATGCGTCCGTCAGTGTCGTCTGTCGCAATGAGTGTGAAGGACTCGACGGTTGGGTCTGCCTCCAGGGCTGCCTCGAGGCTGTGACGATCGACGCCTTCGAACCAGAGTCCCCGGTCGGCAGCAGCGATCACTTGCTCGACTGAACAGTGAAGCCCGTCGCAGTTGCTGAACACCGTTCCAAGGGCGGACGAGGAGGTGTCGATTTCGAATTCCGCTATTGTCGTCATGATGGATAGATGGGTACACCTACCAGGGGGTTAACGCTCGTCCCAAAACAGATTGCCACGAATTGAGTGAGTGTCCCTTCTTCCGACGCGAGACGCCTCACGTGAGACGGTATCTATTGACGCCGGTGTTTACCCCACAGAGTGCGTCGGGGTCGGTCAGCACTCTCCACCCTCCGTGATAGCGAGAGTCGGATATTTTCGAACCACTTGACCTCGATGCGCTTCACTCGTCCCAGCAACCACCACAAATACGTGATCATTTCCGAACGGCAGTGGCACCCTACACTCGTGGCTCGTGAGTAAACGGTGTCCGAACCGTGGTAACTGAGTAGGTCGTTTATGTTCGCCCGGTGCTCCAAATCGGGTGCAATATGACGACATCACGACGGACAACGCTCAAAGCACTCGGCGCATTGGGTGCAGGAAGCGTATTGGCGGGCGGCAGCGTCTTCGCGATCGGTGAACACGAAGATGACGAGCGGGAACCAGCAGACGACGAAGACGAAGTCGAGAACGGCGTGCCGGAGGGCGCCGTTCGGGTGGCTCACTTCGCCCCCGACGCGCCAAACGTGGACGTGTTCGTCGACGGCGACCAGGTCATCACGGACGCGGCCTACGATTCGGTGACGCCCTACCTCGAGCTCGAGCCGGGGACCTACGACGTGATGGTCACGGCGGCGGGTGACGAGGACACCGTGGTCTTCGACGAGGAGGTCACGGTCGCTGAGGCGTTTTACACGCTGGCCGCGATTGGCGAACTCGAGGCGGACACGTTCGAGATTCTCCCGCTGACGGATGCTGGCTCCGCGCTGGTCCGACTGGTTCACGCCTCACCGGATGCGCCGGCTGTGGACGTCGTCGAGAGCGAGAGTGGCATGCCGTTGTTCGCTAACGTGAGCTTCGGTGAGTCGACGAACTACCTGGCGGTCGCCGCTGGGAGTTACACGCTCGACGTCGTCCCCGCAGGAGAGGACGAGGCGACCACTGACGAGGATGAACCAGGGGACGACCCCGAGGACGAGGATGAATACGATGATGCGGCAGCCGAAGACGACCACAAGGACGACGAGTACGACGACGAGGAAGCAGCTGAAGACGACCACGAGGACGAAGAGCCAGCCGAAGAGGAGGCTCCAGCCGAGGCCGTCGCCAGCGTGACCGTCGACCTCGAGATGGGAACGGCGTACACCGCGTTCGCGGCCGGCTTCCTCGAGCCAGCCGACGATCAGGAAGACCGCGCGTTCGCGGTCAACCTGACTGTCGACGGTCCTGGAGCGGCCGAAGACAAGGAGATGGAAGCGGAGCCGGACGACGACTACGATGACGAACCGGACGAAGAGCCGGACGACGACTACGATGACGAACCAGACGATGAGGAAATGGAAGACGACTACGACGACACCGACGACGAGGACGAAGTTAGCGACGACGAAGACGCAGACGACTACTGATCACACCCCTCGTTCGCCCACTGCGCCAGCCTGACCCTGGTGCTGTCCTCACTCGAGGACGCGCTCGTCGCCACCGTTTTCACTCACTCGGAGGCGTGACTGCCGATTTCGTTCTCTCCCATCGAACCCAGAGTCACTCATCGCAGTGGCTGTTCATCCACCTCGTGGCGTGTGCCACCCACGAACGCCGTCCGTCGGCGACGAACTCCATCAGGCGTCGACGTAGCGTCGAACCCACTCCTGTCGTTGCTCGAGGACGCGTCGCCCCTTCGGGGTCAGTGCGTAGTAGTTCGTTCGCCGGTCGAGTTGGCCTTTTTCAACGAGTTCGTTCTCGACGAGTGTGTCGAGATTCGGATACAGTCGCCCGTGTGTCACGGGCTGATCGATGTACTCGTTGATGTCGTCGAGAATCTGTTGTCCCGACGGGCGGCTCATTCCGGCGATGACGTACAGCAAGTCGCGCTGAAATCCGGTTAATTGGTCCATGGATCACCCTCTGAGACCGAACGTTCACCCATTTGTGGCTTTGTTATAGGGAGGGTACAGCACCCTCACGCGGCCGAATGCGGCCCATAGAACCCCGTTTGTCCTCCTCCGCCGAAACTCCACAGGGAGGCCGGACGCTTTTAGCCGTCCTGCGCTAATCGAGTGACATGACCGCCGACCCACTTGCCTGGGACACCCTCGAGTCGGACGTAACCTACTCCTGTCCCGGTTTCGACGTGGTTACCCAGACCGTACGCCTCCCGGACGGGAGCGAAACCGATTTCGATTACCTGTCGGAACCAGAGAGCGTCTGCATCTTGCCGTTGACCGACGATGGCGACGCCATCTGTATCGAAGAGTGGCGACAGGCCGTCGGCCGGGTCAATCGGGGGCTGCCAGTGGGCACGACCGAACCAGATGACGACGACCTCGAGACGGCCGCTCGTCGGGAGTTAGCCGAGGAAACCGGCCACACGGCAGCCACGCTCGAGCACCTCATCACCGTCGAACCAGCGAACGGACTCGCCGATTCCGTGATGCACTTTTTCGTTGCCGAGGGCTGTGAACCGG
>PUKM01000269.1 GCA_003552325.1 Natrialbaceae archaeon
GCGTTTCAGCGGGACCTATTGACCGTCGCTGCAGGCCTCGAGAATCCCCACGGCTTAGCGTACAAGATGGAGCTCGATGGATACTACGAGACCGAAATACTTCACGGACGTCTCTACCCAAACCTCGACACACTCGTCGGTCGCGGTCTCCTCGAGAAAGGGGAAATCGACCGTCGGACCAATTTCTATGCCCTCACTGACGAGGGACGAGACGTGCTCGAGCGTCGCCGAGAGTGGGAACGGACGTACTTCGACTCCTGAATCGGCTTCTCCCTCGCTAGGCTTGTTTTTGCGTCCGCTCTGAACCGTGTCATCAGCCAGACGCGATACCTGTCTCGATTAATCAGATCCTTTGCCGTGGTAGGAGCCCCCATCTGCCGAGAATCTTATTCACGTCCTCACCCTCCTTTGTTTGTGGTCTCTCAGAAACAATACCCCTCCCGCTGTGATTATCCCTCAACCTCGGCCGACCAATGGTGTTGAAACGCCTGTTCAGCGCCGTGGGTCAACTCCTGGTGGTAGCGCTCGTCTTCTCGGTCGTCCTCTCACTTGCTCTGGGTGCCGGCATCGTCGACCTGGGTATCGAGGAGGGTGAGGTGGAGACACCGGAGCCGTTGCCCGACTGGCCGTTTGCCTGGGAGTGGGTGCTCGAAGAGCCCACCGCTGAGCCACGGGAGGGGCCCGATATCGACGACGAAGCGGGGGACCCCGTCGACACTGATCCGGGGAGCACTGAAACGGGGGCTGGCGTTACTTCGGAGACGATCGAAACCGCTGTCCACGAGCGAATCAACGAGATCCGTACCGATGGCGCGCTCGCCCCACTCGAGTTCGACGACGACATCGCCGAACGTGCTCGAACCTATAGCCACGATATGGGTGAACGAGAGTACTTCAGTCACACGAGTCCCGAAGGCGAGACCCCAGCCGACCGGTTTGGCGACCGATATCCGGGTGAGTGCCGAGCGGTTGGGGAAAACCTGGCGATGGTGAGCGCCGGCGGTGGAGCGGACGCAGGGACCATTGCCGACCGAATCGTCGACGGCTGGATGGATTCGGAGGGGCATCGAGAGAACATTCTGACAGCGGAGTGGGAGAGCCAGGGCATTGGCGTCTTCATCGTCGACGGACAGGTGTATGCAACACAGAAGTTTTGCTCGAGTGGGTGAGCGCTTGGAGTTGGTCGCTCCTCATACTGTCGGCGCTAAGTCGCTCGAGATCCTCGCCTACCCAGGTGGCGAGAATCTTTACACAGTTACAGCCAACAGTATTAACGGGAGTCTGTCGAGCTAATCGCTCTCGAGCGCCTCGAAGTAGATGGCCTGTTCTTCGTCTGGAGCGGGCCTCGTCAGCCACGAGACCGTGATGGTCAGGAGTAGCCCGAGACCCATGCCGACGAGACCAGCCGACCACCCCAGGTAGGTACCAGCGAAGACAGTGGTAACGAGGTTGGTAAGCGGGGCGGAAAACCCGCCGACGACGGTGCCGAGTATGGGCACGGTTCCCAGTGCGCCCTCGAGCGCGATGATCCCGGCGGTCAACTGGCTGTTGAAGACGTTCGCGAGATAGAACACCTGACTGCCGACGATTCCAGCGACGATTCCGGCTCTCGTCGTCCCCCGCCAGTAGAGCGCGACGATCACCGGCAACGCGAGTTGGGCGAAGCCGCTGAAGGCCGCATCGCCTAACTCGAACAGGGTGGCCGGGTTGTAGAGACTCGCAATGAACGTTGTGACGGCGAAGACGACGACACCGACCCGAGCGATGACGTCCTCTCGTCGGGCCGAAATCGAGGCGTCGACGAACGGTCGGTAGATGTCCCGGGTAAAGTACGAGGATCCCGAGAGCAACATCGAATCGGACGACGACATCATCGCGGCCATCGCTCCGGCGATAACGAGCGCGGCGAACCAGAACGGGGTAAACTCGGCGAGAATCAGCGGCAGGACGTTCCCCCCGGCTTCGATGGTCTCGACGTCGATGCCGGTCTCGAGGCCACGTGCCCAGGCGCCGAGTAAAAACGCCGGGACGAACAGTAAGAGACAGAGGATCGGCCAGAGGGCAAACGATTGCTTGAGTACCCGTTTCGAGCCGGCCGCAAAAAACCGCTGGTTCACCTGGGGAAACATGGCGACGCCGAAACCGATGGTGATCGCCGTCGACAGCATATACTGTGGGGTGTAGTACGCACTCCCGAGGGCGAGGTGCTCACGTGCGGTCACCTCGAGTTCGGCCGTGGCGACGCTTGGCCCGCCAACCTGCGCGATGATCCACACCAGCGCGACCCACGTCGTGATGAGCATGAACGCCCCCTGGAGCGTGTCTGTCCACGCAATGCCCCGAAACCCGGCGATGACGACGTAGAGAATCATGAACAGGGTGATCAGTCCTGCACCGAAGGCGTACGGAATTGCCCCCTCAGTGAGTGCCTCGAGGGCGGTGCCAGCGCCCACCTGCTGGAGCATGACGTACGGGAAGAGCCAGACGAGGCTCACGCCGGCAACCAGGCCGCGAAGTTTCGGGGAGCCAAAGCGGTCCCCGAGCATCTCTCCGAGGGTGACGTAGGACCGTTGTTGGCCCAACAACCACTGTTTGTAGCCGATGACGTACCAGAGGACGGCGAAGATGAGGCCGTCCATCACGCCCATTACCAACAGCCACTCGGGGCCGTTGACGAACGCGAGGTTCGGTCCCGCAAAGAAGGTAAACGCCGACAACAGGGTGGCGAACGTCGTAAACAATAACACGACAGTACCCACGGTTCGACTCGCCAGATAGAAGTCCTCCGCCGTTCGCTCCGTGAGTCGGTAGGCGACGAGGCCGATCACCAACGCGAGCACCAGATAGCCAACGATGATGGCGACCTGTATCTCGAGGCTCACGGCCGATCACCGTCAGGTTGCCAGTTCGGTTCGACGCCGAGACCCCAGTACCGCTGGGCAAAGAGCCAGAACAGCACCGATGCCAGGAGTAACCAGCCAATGTGCCACCAGATCCAGAGCGGGAGGCCTAACACGACCGTGCTGTCTCCCCAGAGAAACCATGGGATGCCGAACAGGCAGAACAGTGCCGTTCCGACCCACCAGCCAATCCGCTCGAGCCACTGCATAGGCCACCTCACGTGTGGTCATGGGTAACTGTTTCTATCCGACTGCGACTTTTGAAGACGATATTCCATCATGGGTCGGAGAAACCGTATAGTGGCACTTTTCGGTAGCTAAAAGCCTCGTTTTAGGTATGGAAAGGGGTATATGTGTCGAGAAACGAACGTTAGTAACCGATGGCCCGTCTCTTCCCACTCCGCTCGGAGGCTCCAGCGACGGAGGGCCAGCCCCGCGTCGTCGACCTCAACGACGAGGACGCCGATGCGGTGTTTGGGGCACTCTCATCGAATACAGCACGGGAAATCTATAGTCGACTCGAGGAGGAACCCGGAACACCGAGTGATATCGCCGAGGCGATCGACTCCTCGATTCAAAACGTCAAATACCACCTCGAGAAGCTCGAGGGAGCAGGCCTGATCGAAGTCGTCGACACGTGGTACTCCTCTCGAGGAAACGAGATGAGCGTGTACGCGACGGCCGATGGGCCCTTGATCGTAACGAGCGATCAATCGACGGCGAGTCAGCTCAAAACGGCGCTTTCGAGGTTCATTGGGGGCGTGGCGGCACTCGCGGGGGGCAGCCTGCTGGTGCAGTATGGCCTCGAGCAGTTCTTTGCTCCCGTCTCTCCTGCACCGGATGAAGCAGCCCCGGCGACGGCGGACGATACTGCCGTTGACGATGGCACGGACGATGCTGGCGCGACGGCCGAGGAGGAAGAGGAAGAGGCGGCTGACACCGACGATACAGCAGACGACGATTCGGACGCCGAGTTTGGGGTCGCGGAGACGGATGATGAGGAAGAAGCGGACGAGGTTGCAGACGATGACGCAGCAGACGATCCGGAAGCGGAACCGGAAGACGCCGAGGAGGAAGAACCGGAAGACGATGCCGACGCTGCCGATGCAGACGACCCGGATGCTGACGACGCCTATACCGACGCCCCACCAGAGGACGGCACCGTGACCTACGACGGCGGCCTCGAGGGCATCGACACCGCGTTAGGCGTGATTCCCCCGGGAGCACTCTTTTTCCTCGGGGGCCTCGTCGTCTTGACGGTCGTTACCGTCTACTGGTACTGGACGGCGACGTACTGATCTCGTTTTTGTGCGTGACTTTCGTTCCGAACCGGTCGCCACTCGAGTCTGCACACAGAGGGGTCGTTGCGCGAGGTGCGTTCACGTATCGACTCTCGGGGTGTCTGTCTATGGGTGATACGACCCCTCGAGCGATTATAGGAGGACCTCGACGTAAACGATCGCGTTATAACAGCCGTGGATCGCGGCCGGAACGACCAAATTCTCCGTTTTCCAGTAACAGAACCCGAGGATCATCGAGAGGGCGAAAATAAACCCGAGGAACGGGAGGGTGGCCTCGATACCACGGGTCGCCGCCGCGGGGGCGTGGACGACCGCGAAGATGACACTCGAGACGGCGATAGCACTGAGTGGCGAGA
>PUKM01000029.1 GCA_003552325.1 Natrialbaceae archaeon
CCCTCACCATCGATATCGACTGTCGATAACCCGAATAGCGCGGCAATTCGTTCGCGCTGCTCGTCGTCGAGTTCCTCACTCCCCATCATCTGCATCCGTTCGATAACTAACTCGGTCGCGATTGCGTGGGCCAGCTCCCTGCAAACGGCTGTCTCCTCGTCGGTCCACGTCGACCGTGCCGCCAACTTGTTCCGTGCAGTTTCGACTTCTCGAGTAACGATACGGTCGACGTACTGCTGCACGGTGGCCTCTAGTTCGATTGCAGCGTACTCGTCAGTTGCCGGGGCAACCGCCAGTTCTGTGTCAAGTGAGTGACTGTCCATGAGAATGTTCAGGACGCCGGAACGAAACGGAGTGTGTGTTCAGAACGGAGTGATACGCCCGAAGACGACACCCATCATCGCGGTCGACGCGATCATGAATATCGCCATCGCCACCATCACGCCGAGGCCGATGCCTGCGGTTCTGAAGTCCCGTGGTTCGCCGAGCAGGAAACCGACGATGACGGTGTAGATTGGCAACAGGAGGATCCCAAACAGAATTGGGATCCCGATTGCGGTTGTCATTACGTGTTCACCTCCGTTGTCGACGATTGGGTATCTGTGAGCCCGCCCATTGGCACGAGTTTCGTTGCGATCGTGAACAACAGGATGGCGATCAGGATCGCGCCGATCGTGATCACCCACTCGACGAGCGTGGGGACGTAGCTGCCAACCTCATACGGGAGCCCCGAGGGGTACATGAGCGGCTCGATCACCGTCAGTTGCTTTTTGACGAATACGCCCCAGAGCATTATCGCGCCAGCGACCGCCAGCTCCGTTCCGCTGGCGAGCATTCGCTCGCGGAAGACGGCGAGTACGAGCACCGGGATCGCGATGGCGGCCATCGCGAGCCAGAAGTCGGTCGCGAAGTGGCCGTACAGCATTGCCTCTCCGATACGCGATTCGGCGAGTGGCGCCATCGGGAAGATGCTCGGGAGGAGTTCGTTGAACAGAATCACGAGGTAGACGAACCCGAACAGCGTGAGGCCCTTTCCGAGCCCGACGAGGACGTCTGTCGGGATCACCGTCTCCCAATCGTAGAGGTATCGCATGAGCCCGGCGATGAGGGCGATGGCCGCAACCCCGCTCAACAGCCCGCCGGCGAGGAACGAGACCCCAGCGATGCCGCCGTACCAGCCGGCTTGTGCGCCGACGACGCCGAGCAACCAGCCAGGCACCATCCCGCCAGTGAAGGCGAGAATCAACAGGGCTAACCCGAGCCAGCGGAGCATCGAATCGAGCTTCTCGCGTTCGGCTGGACGGTACCCGGCTGTCAGCACCTGACCGATGATGGCGGTGTACACCGGGAGGCTGTCGTGGTCCATCTCGCTGAAATCACGTCGCAACGAGAGGATGAGCATCGTCGAGGTCATCACCAACAGCGCGGTGACGAACGTCACGTCCCACGCCAACGGCGAGTACTGGACAGTGACGACCCACGCCGTCAGAATGTTGAGGACCCGATCCGGTCGGCCCAGATCGATCACGATCAGGTACGCCGCCGAGAGCCCAGCGATGAGCCCCCAGAGCTCACCGATTCGTGCAATGACGTCGTAGCGCGTGAGCTCGCGGTAGCGGATGTAGCCGACGACGGCGATCGAGCCGACTGCCATCCCCGCAAACCACTCGAACGTCCCGATGTACAGGCCCCAGGTGACACCCTCCTGGGTGCCCCAGCTGGCCAGGTCCGTGACGGCGAGGCCGTGTCGTAACTGGTGAATAATCGCTTCAGCCGTTATCAGCGCGGCGATACCGAGTACGGCGACCAGTGCGATGAATTTCGTGCTGATCGTCCGGAGTGGATCGAGTACGCCATCTGTTTTTGTTGCCATTAGTCATCATCCTCGTTGCTGCCGAGTGTGATCTCGTTTCGTCCGTGGCGTTCACGTACGAGGTCGAACTCGTCTTCGCCGGTCGGGCCGTCGACCTGTGTTGCGGTCGCCGATGGCTCGTTGCCGACGTAGACGATATTCGGCTCTGTGCCTCTCTCTTCGAGCAATCTGTAGGTCGGCTGGCCGTCGGTGTCGTTGGCCAGGTGTTGTCGCGGCGCACTCGAGTCGTCGTTCATGTCGCCGAAGTGGATCGCATCCACGGGACAGACGTCCTCACAGGCCGTCGTCCCTCTGAGGTCCTCGTCGTCACTGACCTGGCGGTGAGCACAGAACGTACATTTGCCCATCGTCCCCTGTGGGGCCGTGCCGGCGGCAGTCCGGTCGCCGACCTGTGCGTCACCCTCGAAGCCTTCGGCCTCACCTGGGTCGGCCCACTCGAGGTAGTTGACGCCGTACGGACAGGCCACTTCACAGTATCGGCAGCCGGTACACTGGTCGTAATCCGTCAGGACGATTCCGTCTTCTTCCCGGGTGTACCGGGCGTTCGTCGGACAGGCCGTCTCACACGGGGCGTCCGAACAGTGCTGACAAGGGCGGGTGAGGAACTCCTCGCTGTCGGTGAAGTCGTCTTCTTCGTACCGCAGGACGGCCATCCACAGCGACTCCGCGGGGTTGCCGTTTTCCTCGTTGCAGGCGTCCATACACTGGAGACAGGCGATACACCGGTCGGTGTTGATCGCCATGCCCATCTGGACATCGTTGTCCGAGCTGTCATTGTCGGTCGCGGTGGCGGCCGTCCGTGTCGACTGCTGGACGGCACTCAGTCCGAGTGCACCCAGCCCGACTGCGCCGGCCGTTTTCATGACGGAGCGTCGGGATCGCTTGCGGTCTCCGGTGGTCGGGATGCCGGGAAGTGGCGAGCCGTCCGGGGCCTCCGGTTCCGGTGCAGTCGGCCGGTCGTCTACGCCGAACTCCTCGAGAACGTCCTCGTGGTATTTGGCCTGGTATTCGGCTTCGCTCATCTCGCCTTTGGCGACACGTTGGGCGTCACGGGCGAGGCCAACGCCGAGGTCCGCATCGAAACCGGTTCCCTCGACGACATCTGTCGCCCACTGCTCCCAGGCTTCACTCTCGATATCGTCTGGGGGATCTGATGTGCTCATACATCTAGATGCTCACGCAACCTGCCTATCACCCCCGCTGTATAATTCAGCAATTTATATACTGACCGTCCGATTCCAGTCCCTATCTGATCGATCGCATACCCGAGAGGGAGGCTCTTGGTGCCGATAGCTTGGCTGTGCATCCGCGAAAAAAGGAGTCGCGTCGGAGTGTTACTTCCGGGCGGCCATCGCTTCCTCGAGGTCGATCATCCGCTGGGCGAACGCCTCGGGGTCTTCGTCGTGGTACTCCCAGATATTGATCTCGTTGTTGCGAATTTCGTCGACGCGAGGATGTTCACCGCTGACGAGCCACGTCCAGTCAGTCTGTCCGGGATACATCAGCGGAATGGTATACGTCTCGACTTCATCCCAGTCAGGCCGGCCGTCGACCTCTTCGGCGACAAGACCGGCATCCTCGTGGACAGGGTCCTCGGGTTCGACACCGAGACCGAGTTTGTACGGATAGCCAACCCAGTGCCATCGCTGTGCGCCGCCGCCGTGGACTGCTGGGGAGAAATCATACACTTCGCCTGGTTCGAACTCTTTTTCGCCGAGGAAATCAACCGATAGATCCCGCCACATCTCCATGGTCCACGTGCCGTTTTCATACGTCGCGTCTACCTGCCAGATTGCACCAGGGCCTTCGACCGCATCCGGGCGGTTGTACCGACGTGGGATCACGGCGCCCTCATAGACATCGGCTTCATCCTCGTCGAATGGAACCACGTTTTCGCCTTCAATAAGCCCGTGTGTGTCGGTTTGCGGAACGTTGCCCTCATAGATTTCATCGAGATCAAGTGTTCCACCGTCGACCACCTCAGGGTCAAACATGAACTCCGGGTTGCCGTCGACGATATCTTGGCTGTCACGAATCCGCGTCGATGGTTCGTCCATCGCACCGTGTCGGTGATCGAGAATGCAGTGGGTCGTTGCGTACCCACCAGGGGCACCTCGGGCTGCTCGCAACATCGGCATATCGAGGAACTCGCCGTTTTCCAGCATCTCGTCGAGTTCTTCTTGATCTTTGACGTCGTCCCAGTCGTTTTCCCACCACTCACCGTTTCGAGACTGTGGAATGTACTTTCGAACGTCGTCGTTTTCGAGAATGTCGCCGTGGTGTGGGTGATCTTCGACTTCTTCACCCTCGACTGCACCGGGCAATGTCCGCGTCCCTTCGTGAATAGTTAGCCATCCACCGAAATTTTCGAACCCTTCGACGCTCCCGTCGTCGATCATAAACGAGAGCCGATCTTCAGTGAAGCCGCTGAAGATATCACCGACTCCGTAATCGGGGTCTGCGACTCCAGGATTTGGCTCGCCGTATCGAACCCACTCATCATCTTCGTAGACGAATAGATCATGGAACCAACCGTTTGGCACGTCCCACTCCCACGTGAAATTGAAAAAGATCTGCTCGTCGTTGTACGCGATCTGGGTATCGAGCGGGATGACGAGATCCTTCATTACCCAGTCCG
>PUKM01000190.1 GCA_003552325.1 Natrialbaceae archaeon
CCAAACTCCAAGATCAGCCGCGGTGGTATCCGATCAAGAAGCCAGTCGTGAATCCAGCTCCGACAGTGACCGTAGAGGCAAGGGACTCGAGGTACGTCGTTCCCTGTTCGGCCTGTTCTGACGTCGCGATCACGCCGCGGGTGAGGGCATCCCAGTCGACGATGATGATCTCCTGTGATTGCAGATACCGAAAGACGACCAGCTGGACGCCGATAATGATTGCCAGCAGTTTTGCGATGCGTTTAGTCCCGTACCCGATGATACCCCCGAGGAGTGCGCTTCCCGCGAACTCGAGGCCCAAGGTTGTGGGATCGATCTCGACCATGCGCGGAGTATGCGAGTCGTCGGTGATGACTGTTGTGGTCGGGTGACAGTCCGGGATGCCTGACGCTCGTTCGAATCCGGGAACTCAACGATTTTCACGGCTCTCTTCGTATGATGAGCGATGACAAACACGCCACCGATCGTCGTCCTGCGTGGAAACGTGCATGGGACGGAGATCACGACGTACGCCGAAACGCTTCGAAACCGGCTCGAGGGAGTCGACGTTCGCGTCGCCGAGACCCCTCAAGCGGAACGAAACCTGTTGGCTGAAGCGGAGATCGCCACTGGGTTGTCGATCACAGAGGAACAGCTGGCACACGCTGATGAATTGGAACTCTTCGCGTGCGCATTCGCTGGCACCGGCCATCTCCCCCTCGAGGCACTGTCGAACGCGGGAGTCGCGGTGACGAACGCCTCCGGGGTCCACGGGCCAAATATCGCCGAGCACGTTATCGGCGCGATCCTCTCGTTCACTCGCCGGTTCCACGTCGGTGCGCGTCGACAACGACGCCGTGAGTGGCGGTCTTATCAGACACACGAACTCCAGGGTTCGACCGTCACGGTCGTTGGCCTGGGCGCAATCGGGGAGGCTGTCTGTTCCCGTCTCGAGCCGTTCGGTGTCGAGCGCCTCGGTGTCCGATACTCCCCTGAGAAGGGTGGGCCCGTCGAAGAAGTGTTCGGCTTCGATGAGATCCACGCAGCACTCGCACGGACTGACTATCTGGTGTTGGCCTGTCCGTTGACCGAGGAGACGCGAGGGATTATCGATGCTTCAACACTGGAGACGCTGCCGGCGTCGGCGGTTCTGATCAACGTTGCTCGCGGCCCGGTTGTCGATACGGAGGCCCTGGTGTCGACCCTCCAGCTCAATGGACTACGTGGAGCCTCACTCGACGTAACCGACCCCGAACCACTGCCCGAGTCCCATCCGCTATGGACGTTCGAAAACGTCCAGATCACGCCCCACAATTCCGGGTACACGCCGGTCTACTTCGATCGGCTCGCGGACATTCTGGCGTCGAATATCGAACGCATCGAGGAGACGGGGCGGTACGAGGACCTCGAGAATCAGGTACTTCCCTAAAGAGAGACACCACGCCAGCAGCGAGCCTGCCGAGACGCCAACGCTTTTCCACCGGGTCGGCCAACGTGGGCGTATGACTGTACAGTTCGACGCACTCGAGATCGACTGGCTCGGCTACGCGACCCTCAGACTCGAGGGACAAACCGGTGCCGTCGTCTACATGGACCCCGGACGCTACGGCGTCCTCGAGGGGTACAACGCCCAGGATGGAGACCTCATGCTCGTCACCCACGACGACCACTACGATCCCGAAGGCATTCGACGAGTGGCCCACGAAGACGCCCTCGTTGTGGTCCACGAAGCCATCGACGCCGACGAGATCGATCGGGTGGACGAACAACCCGAAGAACTGCCTTACGAGGTCGAACGCGTCCGTGCAGATGAAACGTTCGTGCTCGGCCCACTCGATCTCTTCACCCTTCCCGCGTACAACGAACCGGACGGTCCCTACACTCGAGACGACGGCACGCCATACCACCCCGCGGGGACCGGCTGTGGCTTCGGCGTCACCATCGACGGCACCACTGTGTTCTGGCCCGGAGACAGCGACGTCCTTGCCGACCACGAGCATCTCGACGTCGACGTCCTCGTCCCCCCAATCGGCGGGAGTTTCACCATGGACCGCCACGATGTCGCCGACTGGGCCGAAACCATCCGACCCGACCTCGTCCTCCCGATTCACTACAATACGTTCGAAGCCCTCGAGACCGACGAGGAGGCGTTCGTCCTCGATGTCGCCCGCCGAAGTGTCCCTGTCGTCCTGGACGAGTAACCGACGAAATATCCCACTAGAATTACACGACCGCAAGGTTTAGTTGAGTAGTCGACGTGTTTTCACCCAATGGGCAGCGACCCGCCTCAGTCGTACACGTACTGTCCGAGTTGCGGCACTGAGCTCGTCGGTCCCGGTCACTTCTGTCCACAATGTGGATTCGATTGTCGGCCAGAATCACCGGACCGTGATTCCACGCCGAAGCGACCCGGTGGCGAGCGATCGACGTCTCGCTCGGACACCGACGAGTCACCCTCGAGTATGTCTGACCGAGCCGTGCTCGAGCGTCGAATCTCACAGGGGCTCGCCGATGGCTGGGAGCTCGAGCACGATTTCGGCGATCACGCCGTGATGATCAACCGCTCTCTCGGCGACGCCGGAACGCACGTCGTTATCGCCCTGTTCACAATCTGGTGGACTGCGGGTGTCGGGAACGCGCTGTACGCGGCGTACTGTTATTTCGGCGCGGTGCAACGCGTGATCGTCAGGCCCGAAGGTATCGAATCGACGAAGCACACACAGGAGCGAACAGGATCGGGCGCGGCTACTGATGTGAACTCGAGTGGCTGGTCACTCGCTGCGATCATCGGAGCGGCATACACCTGGTTCGTCGCCATCATGGTGGGGGCGATCGGCGTCGGCGTCGGATTCACGGGCTTTGGCGTCTTTCTGATGGTGGTTTCGCTCCTCCTCTTCGTTCTCGGGACGGCGATGTTTCCGCCAGCCCGCCGCCGGCTGGAGCGCCGACATGGCATCACAACCAACGGGCGAACCCACTCGGTCGATGAACGCATCGTCTACGACGTCGACGAGCCGTGTTCTGGCTGTTATGGGACCGTCGGTCGGGGCGTCGAACGAACGTATCGGGAAGATGTTTGTCTGTTCGGCGTTCCGATTACGACCAGCAAGGGAACGAACACCTACTGCAGGTCGTGTGCGAACGGCGAGGGAGCACGGGACGCCTCGAGAAAGAAACCAGACAGCACCGACGAATCGACGACAGAGACCGAACTCGAGTCGGCCTAATTAACAGATTCCCATCTCTTCGAGTCGAGTTGGGAGATACTCGTCAGTGACGAAATCGAGGCCTCGGGCCGCCAATGCCTGCTGTTCTGCCTTTTTATCGATCTCCAACTGGAGTTCGATCTGTTCTTCCCAGTAGTCAGTCTGGAAGCGTGGGTCAGTCAGTTCGTTCTCGAGGGCGTTGATGTCCGAATCCGTCAACGGATCGGTCGGCAGGTCGTACTCGACGATATCAGCAGGTTGGATTCCGATGAACTCCGCCTGTGGGGTCGCTAAGTACTCAGAGAGGTGTGCCGATTTGATCGACCCGTAGGCAACCGAGCCGAAGATACGGTACGACCACGGGTCAGCGTCCGTAAAGACGGTGACGGGCAAATCCAGTTCGTCGTGGAGTCGCTTGGTAATTCGGCGCGTTGCTCGAGCGGGCTGACCCTTGAGGTGGACGACGAGCGCACCGTAGTCGTCGTCGAAGCCGTTTTCGACGAGCCTGTCGCGCATCCCGCCGGTCTCCACGCAGAGGACGAACTCGGCGTCGCTCTCGAGGAACTCGATAGTGTCTGGATTGTTCGGGATCTGATAGCCGCCCTCACCAACGTCTTCCTGGCAGTGGATTTCACGATCACCGCGGCGAGTCTGTTCGCGGAGGTGGAGTGGCCCCATGATCGTCGCCCCGGATTCCTCCGGGCGCATGTGGAAGTCCTCACGCGTGACCTCGCTCACGATCTCGAGGTCCTCGATCAACTGGTTCGACTCGTCCTGGTCGTTGAAGTGTGCCTCCTTGTTGTCCCAGCTCTCAGAGAGGTAGTACAACTCACGCAGGGTCGAGGAGCGATCCTGCTCGAGCTGGTTCGAGAGAAACTCGATCGTGTAGACTGCTTTCAATAGCTTCCGTGCACCCCGAACGGAGTTCGCACTTCGTTTCGAGGTCCGATCCCCGTACACCCACACGTTGGCTTCCTCGTCGAGTTCGATGTTGGTCTTCGACCGTGTCGGGACCTCCATGTGGGGAATCTCGCCCAGTTGAAACTGATCGTAAAACTGCGAGGCGAGGTCGATCAACTGTGCTCTTGCGTCGTCTGTATCTGCACTCATAGTTCCATGGTTTGCTTCGTGATCTCGTGACAACCGGTTCGTTCTCGGGACGGTGAAACGGCTCGAGCGATCATGAACTCACCGTCAATTTCTCCGAATCGACGCCTTTGACGTCCGCGTCGAAGGTCGCCTCTTGATCGACATCGTACTCGAGGGTTGCCTCCTCACCGCCAGGGACGTCGGGATTCCAGGAGATGAACCACTCACCGTCCATCTCGACGGCCGAGGCCCCATCCGAGAGATTGGACGGTTCGGCCGTGACGATATCGGTGATCTCGAGCTGTTCGCCGGTGCTCGAGTGGTTTTCCACGACTAAGTTCACGTGTGCCGTGTCGCCGTTTTCGGTAACCCGGCGTTCGACCAGAACGTTGTTCATGATGCGGGCGATCGCGTCGTCGATCTCCGGCTCGTCCTCGCCAACGACTTCGGCCACCTTCTCGGCCATCTCCGGGAGGATTTTCCCGAGGACGTTCTGTTTTTTCCGGCGTTTTTGCATCGAGCGGCGCTTGTTCAGATAGCGCTTGAGTTCGCGTGCGGCCTCCCTGATGGCGAGTTCGATCTCGTCTTCGATCTCGGGGACGTTCGCTACGGCGTCTTTCGATTCGCTCGTGAACGGAACGTTCGTCGAGGCTACGTGGATCATGATGACCGCCGGGCCGTTGGGCAATCCTGAGCCACCCGGCTGCTCGAGCCCGTAATTCCGCCAGCCGATGCCTTTGACCACGTCGGTCGTCGCACAGGCTCCTCGCTGGTAGACGAGTGGCACGCGGTTTGCGAACCGGAGCACGTCGACGGAGCCTTCAGCGGGGAGGTCGCCGCCGTAGGCGATGCCGGCTTCGACGACGAACGGATCGCCACCGGAAACCCCCGCATCTCGGGTCGCTGCAGCATAAAAGTCCGCGTCGAACTCCTTTTTCAGCCCCGCCTCGATCAACTCGTCCGTGATGGGCGAGAGACACCGCGTCGGTGGGGCCATAATGTTCGTCGCGCGCATCCCCTCGACGAGGTCGCTCGAGCCGTCACGGGAATCGGCAAGTTCGCGAACGAGCGGCGGGTCGTCCGGAACGGTGACCATCACGCTCCACACGGACTCGAGGACGTTTTCCCGGGCCGTTTCCCCGAATGCCACGTCGTCGTACTCCTCGGTGAGGTCTGCCGCCCGGTCGATTGCCTTCTCGAGCTCTTTTTGGGTGAGGCGATGTCGGCGATCCTCGAGATCCTCGAAGGTGCCTGCAAGTCTTACGGCGAACGCGTGGATGATCTCATCGTCCTTGCGGGTGGACGTCGCGTCGTCGCTCAGCCGGTAGAGGTCGGTGACGAGACGGGAGTCCTCGGCGTCGGGTTCAGGTACCGCCGCTTCGTCTTCGCCCTCGCCATCGACACCAAGAACCGCGTTCCAGGCCGCCTCGAGGGCCTTTTCTCGAACAGTGGACCCAAAGGTTGTGTCGTAATCATCACCCACCGTGTCGGCAACGTTCCCGACGATCGTCTCGAGTTGGTGATAGGCGATCCGGTCTCGGTTCGAAACCGTCTCCGCGATTCCCTCGGCGAAATCCGTCGTCGCTTTCGCACCCTTGTTTGCGGTCGCGTTTTCCACGGCAGCCGCGATATTGCCGCTTTCGTGGCTCGCCGGTGGCGACCAGGCCATCTCTCGGCCGTAGTGGCGATCCCGGAACTCGTCGATAATGCTGTTGGCGGTCTTTTTGCCGACGCGGGTGAACTCCTCCTGTAAGAACCCGGAAACCGAGTGCGAATCCGTCGCTGCCAGCATCTTGATGACCGTCCCCAGTTCGACTCCGTGTGGGTGTGGACGGATCTCCTCGGTTTCGGCCGGCAGTTGATCGGTGGCTCGCTCGAACTTGAAGTGTGCCTTGGGCTCTCTGAGTTCGAGACGGGCATGTGGGTTGACGACGGCGGTGTGCTTGATGTAATCGTGCAGTTGCCCACGAGCGCGCATGTTGGCTTCCATCTCGAGTTCGATGCGTGTCCCATGGGGCCGATCCCAGTTTGTCGTCTCCTCGACGCTAATTTCGGGCTCATTTTCGTCGGTATCGACGATCAGTTCGAAATACTCAGCCTGGCTCGCCCCCTGCGTTCGGCTGGTGATTTTCGCGGGCTTCCCACTCGTGAGCTGAGCATAGAGAACGGCAGCCGAGATCCCGATCCCCTGCTGGCCGCGACTTTGCTCTCGAGCGTGAAATCGCGACCCGTAGAGGAGCTTCCCGAAAACCTTCGGGAGTGATTGTTTGGTCAACCCTGGACCGTTGTCCTCGACGATCAAGGTGTAGTAGTCGTCTGCTTCTTGAATCTCGACGTAGATATCTGGGAGAATACCGGCTTCTTCGGCGGCGTCCAGGGCGTTGTCGACGGCTTCTTTGACAGCCGTCACCAGGCCCCTGGCTCCGCTATCGAAGCCAAGCATGTGTTTGTTCTTCTCGAAGAACTCGGCGATGGAGATCGCTCGCTGATTGTCAGCGAGTTCCTCAGCGATCCCCGGCTCGTCGCCGAGTGTCGACTGTAGCGACGTCATCGTCGGATCATTATCGCGGCGGGGCTAAAAGGTGTGTGCTACCGGAGCGAAAGTGGTCACACTGGAGGGGAACGAAAGGGAGTGCCACAAGTTGTGGCTACCGCGCGCGAGCGCGCGTACGTGACTTTTATTACCCCTGGTACGCTACCCGCAAACAGGTTTTGTATGTCTCAAGAGAATGAGTACGGAGCCGGTCAAATCCAGGTCCTAGAGGGGCTGGAAGCCGTCCAAAAGCGCCCGGCAATGTACATCGGTTCGACGGATACGCGAGGACTTCACCATCTCGTCTACGAGGTCGTGGACAACTCCATCGACGAAGCACTGGCCGGACACTGTGATGATATCACCGTTACGATCCACGAAGACGATGCCGTAACCGTCGCCGACGACGGCCGGGGTATCCCCGTCGACACCCACGAGGAGTACGACCGCCCCGCCCTCGAGGTCATCCTCACCGTGCTCCACGCCGGTGGGAAATTCGACAACAAGTCCTACCAGGTTTCCGGTGGGCTCCACGGCGTTGGCGTCTCCGTCGTCAACGCGCTATCGAAATGGTTCAAAGTCACGGTCAAACGTGACGGTGGCGTGTTCACACACTCCTTCGAGGGGGGCGAACCGCAAGGGGATATGGAACGCGTCCGCGATCTCGAGGCTGACGAAGAGACGGGGACTGAAATCACGTTCTGGCCCGACGACGAGATCTTCGAGACGACCGAGTTCGCCTTTAGCACCCTTTCGAACCGACTGCGCGAACTCGCCTTTCTCAACTCCGGTGTCAGAATCACCCTCGAGGACGAACGAGAGACGGACGACGAGGGACAACCCCTGTCGGAAACGTACGTCTACGAGGGCGGCATCCGTGAGTTCGTCCAGTATCTGAACGAGACCCGAACTTCGTTGCACGAGGACATCATCTACTTTGAAGACGACGATCAAAATATCCAGGTCGAAGTCGCAATGCAGGCGACCCAGGAGTTGCAGGGCTCGATTCACGCCTTCGCGAACAATATCAACACCCGGGAAGGTGGCACACATCTAACCGGGTTCAAAACGGCGCTCACTCGTGTCGTCAACGATTACGCGAGTTCGAACGATCTGCTCTCGGACCTCGACGAAAACCTTCGGGGTGACGACATCCGTGAGGGGCTGACCGCGGTTATCTCGATCAAACACCCGGATCCCCAGTTCGAAGGCCAGACCAAAACGAAACTCGGCAACAGCGAGGTCAGAGGGATCGTCGAGAGTGCTATGCACGAAGGCCTCTCGACGTATTTCGAGGAACACCCTGATACGGCCCAGGCGATCGTGATGAAAGCCGTCGAGGCCGCGAAAGCGCGGAAAGCAGCCAAAAAGGCAGAGGAACTCACACGACGAAAGTCCGCACTCGACTCGACGTCACTGCCCGGCAAACTCGCCGATTGCCAGACCAAAGATCCGGACGAAGCCGAGCTCTTCATCGCGGAGGGAGACTCCGCGGGCGGCAGCGCGAAGCAGGCTCGAGATCCGGAGTTTCAGGCCGTCTTGCCGATCAAAGGGAAGATTCTCAACGTCGAAAAACACCGCCTCGATCGAATCCTCGAGAACGAGGAGATCAGAAACATGATTACCGCCATCGGGGCGGGGATCGGCGACGAGTTCGACATCGACGAGATCCGGTACAAAAAGATCGTGATGGCGACTGACGCCGACGTTGACGGTGCCCATATCCGCACGCTCATGTTGACGTTTTTCTACCGACACATGCGTCCACTGCTCGAGGGCGGGTACGTCTATGCGACCCAGCCACCCCTGTACCGGATCCGGTACCGTGGGGAAACCTACGATGCGATGACCGACGCCGAGCGAGACGAAATCGTCGCCGAGAAGTGTAACGGGAACCCAACGCAAGTCCAGCGGTTCAAGGGACTCGGCGAAATGAATCCCGAACAGTTGTGGAGTACGACGATGAATCCCGAGAACCGGATTCTCAAACAGATCACCGTCGAGGACGCTGCGGCGGCCGACAAGATGTTTTCCGTGTTGATGGGAGACGCCGTCGGCCCACGAAAGCAGTTTATCAAAGACCACGCGCCAGAAGCCGAATGGATCGATATCTAATATGAGTTCAGAGGTACCCCCAACAGACCCAGACGATATTCAGGCCCGAACCGTCGAGACCGTCCGTATCGAAGACGAGATGGAACAGAGCTACATCGACTACGCGATGAGCGTCATCGCTGGTCGTGCGCTCCCGGACGTCCGGGACGGGCTCAAACCCGTCCACCGACGTATCCTCTACGCCATGCACGAACTCGGCGTGAGCAGTCGCTCGAGTCACCGGAAATCCTCCTCGATCGTCGGGGAAACGATGGGTGACTATCACCCACACGGTGACAGCGCGATTTACGACACCCTGGTCCGGATGGCCCAGGACTTCTCGATGCGCTATCCGCTGGTCGATGGCCAGGGGAACTTCGGTTCGATGGACGGCGACCCGGCTGCGGCACCACGATATACGGAGGCCCGAATGGCAGCGATCGCCGAGGAGTTGCTCGAGGATATCGACAAGGATACCGTCGACTTCCAGTCGAATTACGACGACCGTCTCCAGGAGCCAACCGTGCTTCCGTCGTCGTTTCCAAACCTGTTGGTGAACGGCTCATCGGGGATTGCCGTTGGGATGTCGACGAACATTCCCCCACACAACCTCGGTGAGGTCATCGACGCGACCGTCGAACTGATCGACAACCCTGAGGCGACGGTCGAGGACCTGATAGAGCACGTGAAGGGGCCGGATTTCCCGACTGGCGCGAACATCGTCGGCCGTGATGCAATCTACTCGGCGTATGCGACCGGTCGCGGTCGCGTGCGTGTCAGAGCGGAGTTCGAAATCGAGGAGTGGAAGGCCAACCGGGAACGAATCGTCATCACCGAACTTCCCTATCAGGCCAACAAAGCGCGGATGGTCGAACGGATCGCCGAAGACGTCAACGAGGGCGTCATCGAAGGCATCTCTGACCTGCGGGATGAGTCCGACCGTGACGGGGTCCGAGTCGTCGTCGAGTGTAAACGCGGGGCGAACGTTGATGTCGTCAAGAACAAACTCCTCGAGAACCACCTCGAGCGCACCTTCGGCGTCATCAATCTGGCCCTCGTCGACGGCCAACCGCGAGTGCTGACGCTCAAAGAGACCCTCGAAGAGTACATCGCCCACCGAAAAGAGGTCGTCCGCCGTCGCAGCGAGTACGACCTGAACGAAGCCGAAGAACGCGCCCACATCCTCGAGGGACGATTGAAAGCCCTCGAGAACATCGACGACGTCGTCGAGTTGATCCAGGATTCGGCAGACAGAGACGAAGCCCGTGCTGGACTCGAGTCGTCATTCGACTTTTCACCAGCGCAGGCCGAACACATCGTCCGGATGCAACTCGGGAGTTTGACCTCGCTCGAGTCGGCCGAAATCGAAACCGAGTACGAAGACGTAACTGCCGAGATCGAACGCCTCGAGGCTATTCTGGCGAGTGAGTCGGCGCTGTTCTCGGTCATCAAAGACGAAATCCTCGAGTTGAAAGACGAGTACGCAGACGATCGGCGAACCTCGATTATCGAAGATCAGGGCACGGTCACCCACGAGGACCTGATTCCACAGGAAGACGTCTTCGTCGTCATGACCGAGGACGATTACGTCAAACGGATGCCGATCGAAAACTTCGACGCTCAGCGACGAGGCGGGAAGGGAATCATCGGAGCAGATGTGAAAGACGACGACCGCGTGACGACGGTGTTCCGGGCGAACACACACGACTACCTGCTCTGTTTCACCACTCACGGCCAGGTCTACCAGCTCAAGACGTACGAAATCCCGGAGATGAGTCGAACGGCACGCGGGAAATCAGCCGTCAATATCCTCGACCTCGATCCGGGTGAGAACATCACCGCGATCGTCGACACCGATGCGTTCGATGAGGACGAGTACGTGACGATGGTGACCCGTAACGGCTACGTCAAACGGACCGCTGGCGAGGCGTTCGACAATATCCTCTCGACGGGGATTATCGCGGCGAGCTTAGAGGAAGGAGACGAACTGGTCGACGTCGACGTCACTGATGGCTCGCGTGACCTCATCATCGGGACAGCACAGGGAATGACGATCCGCTTCGACGAATCCGAGGTCCGCGCGATGGGCCGAAACGCACGCGGCGTCAATGGGATCAAACTTCAGGACGGTGACGCTGTGGCTGGGTTGGCGTCGGCAGCTGAAGACGACGACAACGCCCTGTTGACGGTGACGAAAAACGGCTACGGGAAACGGACGCTTCTCTCCGCCTACCGAACCCAATCCCGGTACGGCAAGGGACTGATCGACATCAAGACGAACGAACGCAATGGCCCCGTTACCGCCATCGAAGCGGTGACCGAAGACGACGAACTCGTGCTAATGAGCGAGCGCGGCCAGATCATGCGGACGCGAGCAGGTGAGATTTCGACGGTCGGCCGAAACACGATGGGGGTCACCCTAATGGACGTCGACACAGACGATGCAGTGGCGAGCGTAGACGTCATCCCGGCGTCGCTCGAGGACGACGCAGACACGGTAGCGGACGACCCTGGTGAAGACGGCGAGATACTCGAAACAGACGAGACTGACGACTAAACCGGTCAGTGAGTTTGTTTTTCGCACATCTCTCCAAACAGCCGATGCTCCGCTCGAAACGGTGAAAAAGGATGGGGCGCCGTGATTGCTCTCAGTGAGCGGGCTCTTCCGCTGGCGCAATCATGTCGTTGATTCGCAAGATGAGGATGTTGTTCGTGTCGTCTTTCCCGTCGAGTTCGCCCTCGATCAGGAGTTTCGAGAGTGGGGTCGGACCGACCGTCACGGTATCGCCCTCGTGGATCGCACTCGTCGAGCCCTGGACGTGAATCTCTGCGCGACAGAGTTCTGGATGGTGCACGCTCGAGAGGTCGATCTCTTCGACGAGGACGCCTTCAACCGGCTCACCGTCGTGTAACAGGGGGACGGCTGCGGGATCGTCCATCTGCTGGATCTCGAGGGCCTCGAAGGCGGCTGCCGTCGGTTTGTAGCCACCCTTTGGGCCGGGCACACCCTCGACGAGCTGCAGGGCCTTCAGACTCTGCATCTGATTGCGGATGGTTCCGGGGTTGCGGTCCACCTGTTCGGCGATCTCTTCGCCTTTAATTGCATCCTCGTCTTCGGAGTGGAGGTTGGTGAGTGCGCGCAAAATCTTCTTTTGACTCGGGGTTAGTTCGATTGATGACATGCTGAAACCTTCGTAATTGATTTGCTTAAATCCGATGGTCAAGCGGGTACGGCGTTCGTATGATTAGTATTACTCACGGCAGTAGTAAGTAGTTCCGTTTTGCTGTGCACTCATCGATCATAGAATAGCTGCGGACGAGGGCGGTCCCAACTCACACAGGAGCAAGCCACCCCTCGAGTAACACGTCCGTCAGCACGTCCTCGAGGACGAACATCAGGACGAACCCCACAACGAACGCCGAGGCGTTTCGCCGGGTGAGGACGGTTGCATCGAGTCGGATTAGGTCGGCAACCTCGAGGAGGACCTGTAGGATGGCTCCAACGGCGATTGCGAAGAAGAACGCGGCGAGGAGTGGAGCCTCCCCGAGCGTACCGATCCAGCCCCCGAGGATCACTGGGCCGCCGGCGATGACGCCCATGGCGGCGAAGTGTCTGAGCGGTGGGGTCGTTCGGTCCCGGGCGACAGCCGCGACGACGGTGGGCCCTTCCATGACGTTGTGTAAAATGAACGCGAGCACGAGGAGGGTAACGAGCGCGCTATCACCCTGAACGAAGGCAACGCCGATACCAAGCCCCTCTCCAATGCTGTGGAGTCCGAGCGCGAGGGCGACGAGATAGGCGATTTCGAGGCCACTCCGGTCGATCTCAGTCATCTTTCGTTGACGCCATCGGCTTACGGCATCCATGACGGCGAAGGTGCCGAGTACCCCGACGAGGGCGACCACTGCGGCCAGTATCGTGCCCTCGAGTCGGAGACCAGCCACTCCGACAGCGTGTTCGACGGCAGCCGCGTTCTCGACGATTTCCTCGGTCATCTCGACGGCAATGAACGCCAACACGCCACCAGCGAGCGCGAGAAAGGCGTGTAAGAGGCGATGATCGAGACCCTTGATGAACGGAAACCAGAGCATCCCGATGGCGACAGGCACGATACCTGCGAGCAACCCAATGAGGGTGAGCATCCAGAGGACCTCGAGCGTCCCCGCCTGGGCGAGTTGGTCGACGTTCCCGAACGGCGACGTGACGTACATCGTGATGAAGACGGCTGACAGAATCGCAACCGGCCCGATAGCGAGTATCCATCGGGGGAGCCCGTACGTGTGTACTTTGGTCATCAACCCATCACCTGCTCGAGATGGAATCTGAGTATCGTTCGGTCTATCCGCAGCTCTGTTCGGAGATGTATATGTGTGTGGATCATCAAATCACGTCGATAGCGTCAATCACGATTCAACCGGCACGTCTTCGCGGACGCGGATATGTCGAGCGACGTCTACTGGAAGGGATACCTCGGTTCCGTCGTCGTCCCCAACTGGACAGACGGTAATCATGCCGAACGGTGCAACCTCACGTATCTCGAGGGTAACGCCGGGTTCGACGCCATGCTCGGCGAGGTACGAGAGGACGTCCGCGTCGTCGTCAGCGACCTCCTTGACGACGACGTGGGTGGCGTCTGTCGACTCCGAAAGGGTCTGTCCTGTCGGCGTTCCTGGTGGTTCGAGATCGGCGCCCGGGATCGGGGCACCGTGTGGATCGACCGCTGGATCGCCCAGTGCGGCGGCGACCCGCTCTTCGAAATCCTCGCTGATGTGGTGTTCGAGGCGATCTGCCTCCTCGTGGACTTCCGACCAGTCGTAATCGAGGTGTTCAGTGAGATACGCCTCGAGCAGACGATGATGACGAATAACTTCGAGGGCGACGGTTTCGCCTTCATCGGATAACGTGACACCATGGTATTTTTTCCGATCGACGAGCCCACGCTCCTCGAGTTTCTCGAGCATGCTTGTGACGGTGGGGGCCGTGACGTCGAGTTCTTCGGCGATAGCAGAGGTCTTGACACGCCCCTCGTGCTCTTGCTGGAGCTGATAGACCGCCTTGAGATAATCTTCCATGACGTCACTCAGCATCATACTCCTCGATTAGACTCATCTAAACCTAAACCTTCCGGCGTAAGTTCCATGGATTTGGCCGCTCGCGAACCCGAGTCGGTATACTCTTGACCGTCTCCCCGGTGAGTTCCGACTATGAGCCGAGATATCCACCTCATTGGCGCACCAATGGACTACGGTGCAGACCGACGTGGCGTCGATATGGGACCGTCAGCGATTCGATACGCTGGTCTCGCAAAAGAACTCGAACGTGCTGGTGCCACCTGTACTGATATGGGTGACCTACTGATCCCTCGCGCTGAGGAACGTGACCCAAACACCAACCAGCCCGCGAGCGGGAACGCCAAATTTCTCCGAGAGGTCGAAGACGTAAATCGGCGGCTCACAGAGTCTGTCGCGGCCGCACTAGACGAAGGAGCCACACCCCTGGTTCTCGGTGGTGACCACTCGATCGCTATTGGGAGCATGCGTGGGTCCGCCCAGGAAACCGACCTTGGCGTCATCTGGTTCGATGCCCACGCCGACCTGAACACGCCGACGACCTCCCCAAGCGGGAACGTCCACGGCATGCCCGTCGCGGCGACCCTCGGGCGCGGCCTGTTCGGTGACCTCGAGTGGGCTCACGCCCCACGGGTAAAAGAGTCTGCGATCGCCTACGTCGGCCTCAGAAGTATCGACGAGCGAGAACGAACGCTCGTCCGCGAAAGCGAGATGACGGCTTTTACCATGTCCGACATCGACGAGCGCGGCATCACCGCCGTCGTCGAAGATGCCCTCGATGTCGCTACGAACGGTACTGACGGGGTGCACATCAGTCTCGATCTCGACTGGCTCGACCCACGGGAAGCACCGGGTGTCGGGACTCCCGTCAGAGGAGGAGTCAGTTACCGAGAGGCACACTCCGCACTCGAGACCGTTTCTGATCATGAGGACATTCGGTCGATGGACGTTGTCGAGGTAAACCCTATTTTGGACGAGCAAAATGAGACGGCTGCACTGGCTGTCGAACTCGCTGCGAGTGCATTCGGGAAACGAATTCTTTGATCCGCGCACGTCCTGAGATACGCGAGTGCCCCGTGGTTGTCGGCATCGCGTGAGAAAAGTGCTGGGCACGACTCGAGGGCACAACTGTAGGATATATATGGGCGAAGTGATTACGAACCCTCAAGAGGGGTTTAATGCAAGAAATATACCTCGCCAGCACAGTCTTGATGGGCATACTCGTAATCGCGGTTGCCGCGACGATGGCCCGAATGGGGCAGCGAGCAACGCCGAGTGGACACGCGGGAACCCGTAGCAAGTACGCCGACTGGTCGGATCGAACCGAAAAAACTGACAGCCGTGTCGTTGCGATCGCCAGCCGACCAGTCACCTGGACGATAACCTTTATTGGACTCGTCGCCGCGATTCTCGCTGGTGCCGTCTTACTCGTCAGCGAAGGCGAGTTTGGCGAGTTAGCGATGGAGGCTGCAGAGCCGGTCCTCCTCGGCGTCGGTGGCGCCGTCCTCCTCGGGTATCTGTTCTTCGGGAGTTTCTTCGCTGCGCGCGACCGTTTCGACAGTACCGCGATCGGCGTCGCGATTGCCAGTCTCGTCCTTGGTTTCTTTGGATTGATTGCCGTCGTTATCGCCGTTTTGACGGCCTAATTGTACGGCCGTCTCCGGTTTCGTCCGTGTTTGTGCATTCCTCGAGAGCGATCCCACAGTGACGGGGGCTCCCTCCGTGGCTACTGGATCGTGGGGCAAACCCCACGAGCGACGGGCTAATTGTGAGCGCACTCATCTCCCAACACGAAAACCGTTGCAGCCGTCACCCAATCGAAAGCACCGGTGTATACCGAAGCTCTCTGAGAAGGGTCACCGTGTCAGATATCAGCTCACTACAGACGAGAAATAGGTGCGATAGAGACTGTCTCATCGCCGACACAGGCACCGTTTTCTCTTTGACTACCCACCCCAGCCAGTACCGAGCGTCAGTATCGATGCCGACGGAACGATAGCAATGCATCGTGTCGTTGTGACAGGCGAGTGCGCTCGAGCGCGCGAGTTTTGACACCAAAGGAGCGGGGAGAAAATCAGCGAGCCTTACTGGATCGAGAACCCGGCGGCGATGGTGAGTAAGAACACCATGAACACCGAGATGATCATGACGTACGTGATGGATCGAGGTTCGTCCACAAGATGCTGATACCAGCCGGCGATCAAGAGCGACTTTATCACCGCGAGTACGATCGTTGCCGCCATCGCGACATCGTAACTAAACCACGGCAGTTCGAAAAACACGAACTTGGCCGTCCCGAGAACTAACAACAGGACGTAGATAATCGTGTAGGTCCGTACGCTCGACATTGGTGCATCTTCGGGGAGACGAGCACTTATACCTTCCTCATACGGTCGGCGTAATTCGCCTAAATCACACCCACACCCATCCTGGCCACACAGCCGGAAACCGACGGACACCACTCTCGTCGAAACGACACCATCATACCCGTTGACTCCCTGCAGTCAGCTAATGACCTGGCGCTCGGTTCGCTGTCGCCGGTTCGTCTTCGCACTGGCCGTCTCACTCCTGACGTTCAGTGCCATCGCTGGCATCGCTTCGGCCGCCAACGTCGTGGTTGGACTCTCCGAAGACAGCGGCGACGTCACCGTTCCAACCTGGCTCTACCTCGCAACGGGGGCGGGCGTTGTCGGTGCCTCAGCACTCTTGACCATGTTCGTCACCGACCGGGAGTTCCTCGAGGAACTCCACACCAGATCGGTTGGCGTGGGACAGCTCCCGCTCGAGCGAGCCGTCTCATTGCTCGGTGGCACCGTCGGCGTGCTCGCGCTCGTCGGATTGGTCTACGTCGGGTACATGGGCCCACAGGGAATCGGGCTCACGAGTGCAACGGTGCTCGTGACCTTCGTCGGTGTCCGTGCGGTATTAACCACGCTCGCATACACCGTTGGGAACCCCTGGCCATTACTCAACCCCTGGCGGCGAATCGCTGACGCCTTGCCGACACTCGACAGTGACTACCCCTCGTGGCTCGGTTCCTGGCCCGCCGTCGGCGCACTATTGCTCTTCGTCTGGATCGAAGTCATTGCGCCGGTCGTCTCGACACCGTGGCTACTCACGACGATTATCGTCGTCTACACCGTCCTCACTGTCGGGGCCGCTGTGGTGTTTTCGCCAACGACCTGGTTCGAACGCGGTGACCCGCTCTCGATATGGTTCAGACTGTACGGTGCAGTGGCCCCGATTCAGCGTACTGGTGATGGCCTCTCGCTCAGATGGCCGGGCACCCGACTGCACGACGACGATGTCGTCACTGACCTCTCCGTGGTCGCGTTCATCCTCGTCTTGGTCTGGGAACTCACCTATAGCGGATTCATCGTGACGCCACCCGGCATCTGGACGGTTGAAATCCTGGTCGGTATCGGTCTCCCCGCCGAACTCGTCTACCTGGTCCTCTTGCTCGCAGGCTACGCCTTTTTTTGTGGGATGTACTGGCTCGCCGCGGGCTGGACGCGCGCTCGAGCACAGACGTACCTCTCACAGCGCTATCTGGCGATCAGGTATGCCCCGCCACTGCTCGCGATTGCCGCAGGCTATCACGTTGCGCACTACCTCGGCTTTTCAATTTCCCTCTGGCCGGCGTTCCTGAGTGCTCTGAGTGCCCCCTTGAACCCCGACCCGAACCCGACACAGCTCGCGCTCACCTCGTGGTTTGGGTACGTCGAAATCGCCGGAATTCTCATCGGCCACGTCCTCGCCGTCTGGATCGCTCACGCCATCTCCATCGAACTGTTCCCCGGAAAATTGCAGGCAATCCGCAGTCAGTACCCGTTCATCATCGTCATGATTTTCTTCACCATGCTCAGCCTCTATCTGGTCTCACTACCGGCGATGGACCCGGTGTATGTCCCGGATTGATCGCGCGAGACCGGCAGACACTTTTTCGCTCACTCGCTATATCGAGTAGGCAATGTTCGCTGAATCGGTCACCGACCTCGAGTACGACGTCCCACAGGACGACCCCGTTGAGGCCTGTCCGTACTGTGATCGACCGTTTCGTGACGAAACCTACCGCATCTACCATATTGGAACCGTCCACGAGGCGGTGTGTACGGACCACGAACGAGCGATGTTCGAGGCCCACCGCGAGGACGAAGAGTTCGAGCTTTTCACCTTTCACGTTAAAGCCGCCGTCACGGTGTTCATGACCTACTTCATGTTCACGTTCATTTACGCGCTGGTCTGGGCAGGCTAAGCAGGCGCTTACCGACCCTGGCTCCGCAAGAGGAACACACCAATGCCGACAGCGACCCCTGCAACGAGTGCGACAACGATGCC